>CAIQUS010000057.1 GCA_903875045.1 uncultured Bacteroidales bacterium | reverse complement strand
TTTGCCTACGGCTGCCTTCAGATTCCCGGTTGCCCGGGACACCCTTGCTTTCGGCTATAAAATTCCGGTCATTACGGCTCTTTCGGGACTTGGGAAATTGCTTCCCCGCACCCTTTAGAATTACTACATGCCCGGCACACCCAAAGATACCACGCCTATGGCGTGGAGAGTTTACCACTTAATTATGCATTTGCTTATTGAAAAGGTTAAAACCCGGTCATTTCGAAATTTATCTGAATGATTACTATCAATTAATACTATTAATTATAAATAAACGTTAAAATTACGAAATTTGTATCATGATCAAATATATCCGGAATAAAAATGTCAGCGCATGGGTGTTAACGGCTATCGTCATTCTGATTGCGTTCTCTTGCAAAAAAGAGGAGCAGGCTCCTGAAATCCCGTATGTTTATGTGAACATCAGCCTGAATCCCAACGGAACTCAATACATCAATCTCAATGTTGTGAATGGATGGGAAACCGTTTATGGTGGGTATAATGGTATTCTGATATTCCGAAAAGCTGTGAACGAATTTTCAGCATTTGAGCGCGCCTGCCCGTATGATCCATTGACTTCAGGTGCTCAGGTCAGAGTCGATCAGTCAGGGATTACCTGCTATTGTCCTGTTTGTGGTTCCAAGTTCATCATGGTTGACGGTACCCCCTACGAAGGGCCATCCCGTTTTTCACTCAAGCAATATTCAGCGGTGTATGACGGGGCGATGTTGTATTTATCGAATTAGTGAACGGGTGAACAGGTGAACAGGTGAACGGGTGAACAGGTGAACGGGTGAACAGGTGAACAGGTGAACAGGTAAACGGGTAAACTGCTCACCCGTTTACCCGTTTACCCGTTTACTAGTTTACCAGTTACTTTTTAATACCGGTAATGCTCAGGTTTGTACGGACCATCTAAATTAACGTTGAGGTAATCTGCCTGTTCCTGGGTTAATTTCGTCAGTTTAACACCGATTTGTTCCAGGTGTAACCGGGCAACTTCCTCATCAAGCCGTTTTGGAAGGCGATAAACATCCACCTCATAATTGTGTTGCCAAAGGTCCAGTTGGGCCAGGGTTTGGTTGGTAAAGGAATTCGACATCACGAATGAAGGGTGTCCGGTTGCACATCCCAGGTTCACAAGACGTCCTTCTGCCAAAAGATAGATACATTTTCCGTCGGGGTAAACATATTTATCAACCTGAGGTTTGATATTGATCATCTTGATCCCTGGCCAGTTGGTAAGCTGCTCCACCTGAATCTCATTGTCGAAATGTCCGATGTTGCATACAATTGCCTGATCTTTCATACTTGCCAGATGGCTTGCAGTGATCACATCCTTGTTACCTGTGGTGGTAACATAAATATTGCCTTCGGGAAGGGCATCCTCCAGCACGCTTACTTCAAATCCTTCCATTGCTGCCTGGAGTGCGCAAATAGGATCAATTTCAGTTACGATCACACGGGCACCATAGGAACGCATGGAATGGGCACATCCTTTTCCAACATCGCCGTAACCAAGCACCACAACAACTTTACCGGCAATCATCACATCAGTGGCACGTTTGATCCCATCGGCCAGTGATTCCCTGCATCCATAAAGGTTGTCAAATTTCGACTTGGTCACAGAATCATTCACATTGACAGCCGGCACAAGCAAAGCACCCTTTTCTTTCATCTGATAAAGGCGGTGCACGCCAGTGGTTGTCTCCTCCGAAACTCCTTTCCATTCAGCAACTGTACGGGTCCACCTGGTTTTATCTTCTATATAAAGTTCCTGGAGTTGTTTCAAGAACGCCTTTTCATCAGCATTTTCGGTTGATACCTTCAGTAATTCAGGATTCTTTTCTATTTCGAACCCTTTGTGGATCATCATGGTAGCATCGCCTCCATCATCAACAATGAGGTTTGGTCCTTTACCACCGGGGAAACACAGGGCCATGTTTGTACACCACCAATATTCATCGAGGGATTCACCCTTCCAGGCAAACACAGGGATTCCTGCAGCGGCAATGGCGGCGGCGGCATGATCCTGTGTGGAAAAAATGTTGCAGCTTGCCCAGCGGACATCAGCACCCAGTTCGATCAGGGTTTCAATAAGTACAGCGGTTTGGATGGTCATGTGAAGTGATCCACTGATACGTGCTCCTTTCAAGGGTTTTTCAGTGGAATATTTTTTACGGATCGCCATGAGGCCCGGCATCTCTTTTTCAGCAATTTCAATCTCTTTTCGGCCCCATTCAGCGAGGGACATATCAGCAACTTTATATTTCATATTGGTCGACATTGCAAGATTTTCCATATAGTCGGAGGTTTGTTTGTAGGCGTTAAATAATGTGTATCAATTTGGTAAAATAACCAGACAGATATTTCTTCTTAATTGGGCGGCAAAAGTACATAAAAAAGCAATATCAGCATGGCATATTGTCGTAATTTTGCGCGAAAATAAAATTCAACCCCTTAATATGCCCCTTTTACGGGAAATCAATCCTGCCGATGGAATACGTGGCGGAATTTGGAGGATTACAGAAAATGCGGAAGAATTGCTTGACAACCTTAATCTAAGCAGCTCAGAAACAATTGTATATGCATCATTTCGCCACGAATTACGTAAAAAACAATGGCTGGCTTACCGTGCCCTGTTACAACAATTATTGTCACCGCTCCCGTCAAATTTATCATACGATGCCAACGGCAAACCCTATCTTGATTCAGGAAGTCATTTGATTTCGGTATCACACGCCGGTGAATTTGCAGCCGTAGTTTTGAGCGAGAATAATGCTGTTGGCATTGACATAGAAAAAATGAAGGATCGTGTAGAGCGTGTTAAAGAACGGTTTCTCCAGAAGAGAGAGTTGGAATCCATCGGTTCGGAATGCCGGCTGGAGCAATTATATGTTTTTTGGGGAGGGAAAGAGGCACTCTACAAACTACAAGGCAAACCTGACGTAGATTTCAAAAATGATATCTATATTCATCCATTTGATTACCTTTGCCATACAAATTTTGAATGTAATGCGACCATCAGCTTTAACAATTCACAAAAGGACTACACCCTGTGTTATGAGGTAATTGAGGACTTTATGCTGGTGGTGGCCTTTTAAATTAACATTGCAGGAATGCAGGAATGCATTAAATATTAAAACAGAATGACTCACAATATCCATAAGGCAATTAAATCACGGGTTCTTGTCCTCGACGGGGCAATGGGTACCATGGTCCAACGGTATAAACTTGAAGAGGCTGATTTCCGGGGGGAGCGGTTTAAAAACTTTCCCCACAACCTGAAAGGAAACAACGACCTGCTGGTACTTACTAAACCGCAGGTTATACGTGAAATTCACGAGGCATACCTGGCAGCCGGGGCCGACATTATTGAAACCGACACCTTCAATGCCAACCGGATTTCTCTTTCTGATTATCATCTCGAAGACCTGGCTTATGAGATTAATCTGGCCGCAGCCAGACTCGCCAAGGAGGCAACCTCCGGATTCACCTTACTTGCCACCGACAAACCGCGTTGGGTTGCCGGCTCAATTGGTCCGACCAGCAAAACAGCCTCCATGTCGCCAGATGTCCAAAATCCTGCCTATCGTGCCGTGAGTTTTGATGATCTCTATCATGCTTACCGCGAACAGGCGCGGGGACTGCTGGATGGCGGTGCAGATATCCTGATGGTCGAAACCATTTTTGACACGCTCAACGCCAAGGCCGCACTGATCGCTGTGTTCGATGAACTAAACGATCGGCATATCCTGGATCCCGGCACTTTTAACCTGGAACCCGGTACCAGCTTTCCGGTAATTGCGAGCGTTACCATTTCCGACAACAGCGGACGCACCCTTTCAGGGCAAACTCTGGAAGCATTTCTATACTCCATCATTCATTTCGATCTTTTTGCCGTTGGCCTGAATTGCTCACTCGGCGCAGCTGAATTACGCCCATATATTGAAGAATTATCAGCAAAAGCGCCATTTCCCATTATCGCCTATCCGAATGCAGGATTACCCAATCAATTTGGAGAATACGACCAATCACCCTCTGAAATGGCCGGATTTATCAAAGATTTTCTTGATAACCGGTTTGTCAATATGGTCGGTGGTTGCTGTGGAACCAATCCCGAACACATCCGGGGTTTTGTTGAAATGGCAAAAGGAAGTGCTGTCAGACAGGTGCCCGAAAAATCGCATGAATTGAGATTAAGCGGACTTGAACCTCTCACCATATATAAAGGCAGCAACTTCATCAACATCGGTGAGCGTACCAATGTAAGTGGTTCCAGAAAATTTGCCCGCCTCATCAAAGAGGAAAAGTATGAAGAGGCGCTCTCTGTTGCCCGGCAGCAGGTTGAAAGTGGTGCCCAGGTGATCGACATCAGCATGGATGAAGCCATGCTTGATGCTGAAAAGGCCATGGTGAATTTTCTGAACATGGTGGCCTCAGATCCGGATGTGGCAAGGGTTCCCATCATGATCGATTCCTCGAAATTTTCTGTCATCCATGCAGGGCTTAAATGTATCCAGGGAAAACCGATCGTGAATTCGATCAGTCTGAAAGAGGGTGAGTCTGCGTTCAGGGAACATGCCACCCTTCTGCGTAAATTCGGTGCGGCTACCGTAATCATGGCGTTTGATGAAGACGGACAGGCTACCAGCCTCGACCGCCGGATCGTCATAGCCACACGTGCTTATAAAATCCTGACACAAGAACTGAATTTTCCACCTGAAGATATTATTTTTGATCCCAACATCCTCACTGTTGCAACTGGTATTGACGAGCATTCAAACTATGCTGTCGAATTTTTGAACGCAGTTAAATGGATCAAGGAGAACCTTCCGTATGCACGGGTGAGCGGTGGCATCAGCAATCTTTCGTTTTCATTCCGGGGGAATGACCCGCTTCGTGAAGCGATGCATTCGGCATTTCTTTACCATGCGATCAAGGCCGGGCTTGATATGGGAATCGTCAACGCGGGAGGCCTTCCTGTGTACGATGAAATCCCAAAGATGCTGTTGAAATTAGTTGAAGATGTAATTCTGAACCGTCGTAAAGATGGCACCGAACGGCTGCTTGCTTATGCTGACCAGGTGACTGATTCAGGAAAGAAGGAGGAAACCGAGGCTCAGTGGCGATCACTTCCTGTCGTTGAGCGCCTGCGATATTCGCTCATCAAAGGAAATGCGGAATTCATTGATCATGACATTGATGAAGCCATGCCACTGTTTGATGTGGCACTTAAAATCATTGAAGGACCTTTAATGGATGGGATGAACCAGGTGGGCGACCTTTTTGGCAGCGGAAAAATGTTCCTGCCTCAGGTTGTAAAGAGCGCCAGGGTAATGAAAAAGGCAGTAGCCCGGTTAACCCCGCGTTTGGAAGCTGAGAAAGCCGAATTGAAAGGGTCGCCACGAAACAATGGAAAAATACTGCTTGCTACTGTGAAGGGTGATGTACACGACATTGGTAAAAATATTGTAGGTGTCGTATTGGCTTGCAACAATTATGAGGTGATTGACCTTGGGGTGATGATCCCGGCCGACAAGATACTTGCCGCTGCCAGGGAGCATGATGTTGATGTTGTTGGCCTCAGCGGCCTCATAACACCTTCTCTGGAAGAAATGGTACATGTGGCCAAAGAGATGGAACGCCTTAAATTCACCATTCCGCTTTTGATCGGAGGGGCTACCACCTCCGACATTCACACTGCCGTTAAAATTGAGCCCTTCTATTCCCAATCCGTCATTCATGTGAAAGATGCTTCCAAAGCGGTTGGTGTGGTATCGAACCTTTTATCAGCGGAAGCTAAAAAAGATTTTACTGATGCCATTAAAAAGAAATACAAAGGAATCCGCAACACTTACGATAAAAAAGCCGATTACTCTTATATTTCCATTGCTGATGCCCGAAAGAATAAATTGAAAATCGATTGGGACACCACTAAAATTTACAGTCCTCAATTTATCCGGGAAAAAGTATTTTTCGATTATTCCCTTGAAGAAATTGCAAAATACATCGACTGGACATTCTTTTTCCATGCCTGGAAAATGAACGGGAAATACCCTGCTATTCTGACTGATCCTGTGAAGGGCGCGGAAGCAACCAAGTTGTTTAACGATGCCCAACGGCTCCTGAATGAAATTACCAGCAAGAAAATGCTGATTGCTCGCGGGGTAATCGGGCTTTATCCATGCAATTCAACCGGTGATGACATTGAAATATATACCGATGAAACCTGTTCGAAAGTTCTGACGACCTTTCGTTTTTTACGGAACCAGCAATTGAAAGACTCCGGACAGCCGAACCTTTGCCTTGCTGATTTTATTGCTCCGAAAGAATCGGGAATTACTGATTACATGGGAGGTTTTGCTGTTACTGCCGGATTGGGCGTAGAGGAGTGGGTCTCCATTTTTGAAAAGGACCTTGATGATTACAATTCAATCCTGATCAAGGTTCTGGCCGACCGGCTGGCCGAAGCTTTTGCCGAACTGATGCACCAACGTGTACGAAAGGAGTTCTGGGGATATTCAAAAGGGGAACAACTCGATGTGTTCGGTATGATCCGCGAAGAATACCAGGGCATCCGGCCTGCACCAGGATACCCTGCCTGCCCTGAACATTCTGAAAAACGCACCCTGTTCGACCTGTTGGAAGCCGATAAAAAAATCGGCATTCAGCTGACTGAAAATTATGCCATGTACCCTGGTGCTTCGGTGAGTGGTTTCTATTTTTCACACCCGCTTGCACAATATTTCAACCTCGGGCGGATCAGCAAGGACCAGGTGCTTGACTATGCGAAGCGAAAAAGTTTTAGTGTTGAACTCACAGAAAAATTACTGAATACTAATCTGAATTATTAACGATGAAAGTTATAGACCTGATCAATAAATCTGAAAAAACCCTGTTCTCTTTTGAATTGCTTCCCCCGCTCAGGGGGCACAATATCAACAGCATTTACCGGACCATCGACCCATTGCTTGAGTACAAACCCTCTTTTATCAATGTAACCTACCATCAGGAAGAGGTGGTTTATAAAAAGCATGAGAATGGGTTGCTTGAAAAAAGGACCGTAAGGAAACGGCCTGGAACTGTGGCCATTTCTGCGGCAATTAAATATAAATACCCTGATGTTGAAGTGGTCCCGCACATCATTTGCGGCGGGTTTACCAAAGAGGAAACTGAATATGCCCTCATCGATTTCCACTACCTGGGCATCGATAATATTTTGGCGTTGCGTGGTGATGCCCCGAAAAATCAGCGGACTTTTTCTCCGGAAAAAAACGGACATGCATTTGCCAATACATTGGTGGCGCAAATTACCGACATGAACAGGGGTAAATACCTGGATGAAGAGTTGCAAAACACCTTCAGTACCAATTTCTGTGTCGGGGTGGCCGGTTATCCTGAAAAACACATAGAATCGCCAAACCTTGCCTACGATTTAAAATATCTGAAGGCCAAGGTTGATGCCGGTGCCGAATACATCATCACCCAGATGTTTTATGATAACCAGAAGTATTTTGATTTCGTTGAGGCCTGCCGCAAGGAAGGAATAACGGTCCCCGTGATTCCCGGCATTAAACCAATCTGTACAGTCAAAGAGATCAATGTCCTTCCCCAGATATTCAACATTGACATCCCGGATGAACTTGTAAAGATGATCATGAGTTGCAAAAACAACGAAGAGGCCTTTAAGGTCGGAATTGAGTGGGGAATTAAACAATCGGAAGAACTTATCAAGTTTGGTGTTCCTGTAGTTCATTATTTTTCGGTCGGGATTTCTGAGAATATCCGTCAGATTGCCAAAGCAGTCTTTTAACCAGCCTTTATGATCTTATATCAATCACTGCTGAAGGATACATTGGCAGGCAAAAAAAAATTTGCCGTACTCATCGATCCTGATAAATATTCACTGGATTCGTTGTCACAGGTTGTAAAGTTGGCCATACAAACCAGGATAGATTATTTCTTTTTAGGCGGAAGCATTCTGCTTTATGATAATCTTTCACTACTGATTGCTTTTATTAAGAAAAATACCGATATTCCAATCGTATTGTTTCCCGGCAATAATATGCAATTGAACAATGAAGCTGATGGGATTCTGCTATTGTCGCTGATTTCTGGCAGAAATCCCGATATGCTGATAGGCCGGCATGTAATTTCTGCCCCATACCTGAAGGCAAGCAAACTCGAAATACTTTCAACCGGTTATATGCTGGTTGAAAGCGGGAGTACCACAGCTGTAACATATATGAGTAACACAACCCCAATCCCCGCCCACAAGAGTGATATTGCAGTTTGTACAGCCATGGCGGGTGAAATGCTGGGGATGAAGCTGATTTATATGGATGCGGGGAGTGGTGCTAAAAATCCGGTCCCATTGCCAATGATCTCGAAGGTAAAGAGATCCATCGGAGTCCCGTTGATCATTGGCGGTGGCATTACGACCCCGGAGTTGGCTAAAGCGGCTTATACTGCAGGTGCCGATGTTATTGTTGCTGGCAATGGCATTGAGGATAACCCAGACCTGATTTTAGCAATCGGGGCTGTCAGGTAATAAATTTAATGTGGCTAAAGCCCTGTTTTATTTCACCCCGGTTTCACAAATCGTAAATCGTAAATCGTAAATCATAAATCGTAAATCATAATTCCCTCGCCATGTCCAGATTCCTCCTCCTCCTCCTCGCATACCTTCTTTCTTTCACAGCTTTTTCCCAGACAAAGCTTCTCACAATTGAAGACGCCAGCTACATGAACCCTAAACTGACTGCGGCTACCCTAAGCCAACTCCAATGGCTACCTGGCACTGATAAGTTTGTATATATCGCTAAAAACAGACTGGTCCAGGGATTTGCTGAAAAGGCAGGAAGGGATACCCTTGTCAGGCTGAGTGACATGAACGAAATTCTAAAGTACAACAGGCAGGATACTTTGAAAAGGTTTCCCGCCATCACATTTCTTACAGCGGATGCATTTTACTATACCAACGGAAACAAACTTTTTCTTTGTGATATCATGAAGAATAGCATTACCGTTGAAAACTCCTGGGATGAGAAAGCTGAAAACACGGACATAGATCAGTCGGGAAAACTTGTTTCCTATACCCGTGCCAACAACCTTTATATCTCGAGGAACGGAAAAGAGATTGCCGTTTCTGATGAAAAAAATCCGGGCATTGTGTATGGTTCAAGCAGGGTGCACCGCAATGAGTTCGGCATTGAAAAAGGAACCTTTTGGTCGCCCGACGGACAAAATCTTGCATTCTACCGCATGGATGAAACCATGGTGACCGATTATCCTCTGGTTGATATTACACAGCGCATCGCCACTGTCAATCCTACAAAATACCCGATGGCAGGCATGACCAGCCACAAAGTATCGGTCGGCGTGTTTAATATCAGGAACGGAAAAACCATCTATTTGCAAACAGATTCTTCGGAAATTCCGGATCCTGGTTCACGCATGGAATACCTCACCAACATCACCTGGGAGCCTGACGGACGGTTCATTTACATCGCAGCACTCAACCGTGATCAGAATTTCATGCAATTGAATAAATTTGATGCCGCAACAGGCAAATTCATCAAAACCCTTTTTGAAGAAAAGAATGATACCTATGTAGAGCCCTTACAAGGTTTGAAATTTTTAACCGGCCATCCCGATAAATTTATCTGGGAAAGCCGCCGCGACGGGTTCAACCATCTGTATTTATATGATACCGATGGAAATCTCATCAAACAAGTAACCAGGGGCGATTGGGAGGTTACTGAGTTCCTGAAATCTGATGTAGCCGGTTCAAAAGTGTTTTTCATTTGCAATAAAGGCAATCCGCTTGACCGTCAATTATATCTGGCTGATCTGAAAACAGGAAACATTTCCCCTGTTACCTCCGTTTCCGGAACCCATTCAACAAAAATATCGGACGATGGCAGGTTCATTCTTGATAATTACAGCAACACAGAAATTGCCAGGCAAATTGAACTCCTTGATGCGACTGGTAACTCTTTACAAACCTTGCTCCAAAATGATAATCCGCTAAAAGATTATAAGTTGGGCGGGATGACGATTTTCTCTTTGAAAAATGAGGATAATACTGGATTGTATTGCCGTTTGATCAAACCAGCCGACTTTGACCAGACCAAGAAGTATCCCGCAATTGTTTATGTTTACGGTGGTCCCCACTCGCAACTGATCACTAATTCATGGCTCGGTGGTGCCGGCCTGTTTCTGAATTACCTGGCCGACCTTGGTTACGTAGTTTTCACACTTGATAACCGGGGTACGGCGAACCGTGGCCGTGCTTTTGAACAAGCCATTTTCCGTAACCTTGGGCTAAATGAGCTCACCGACCAGATGATCGGCGTGAACTATTTAAAGAAACAAACCTTTGTCGATTCAACACGTATTGGAATCAACGGCTGGAGCTATGGTGGCTTTATGACTATTTCCATGTTTCTGAAACATCCCGGGGAATTTAAAGCAACTGTGTGTGGCGGGCCTGTCATCGACTGGAAATACTACGAAGTGATGTATGGTGAGCGATACATGGATACCCCCGAGAACAATCCGGATGGTTATAAAAACGCTTGTCTGCTGAACAATGTCAAGGATCTTACAGGCAAACTGCTGATTATTCATGACGATCAGGACGGGACCGTTGTACCGCAAAATTCCCTGACTTTCCTGAAGAAATGTGTGGATGAAGGCAAACAGGTTGATTTTTTCATCTATCCGGGCCATGAACACAATGTACGCGGGAAAGACCGGTTACACCTGAATCAAAAGATGGTGCAGTATTTTCAGGAAAACCTTTAGAGGCAATGCAGGCAATGCGAGCAATGAAGTCAATGAGGGCAATGATTGTTTAAGCGATTACCGGAAGGGGTTGCAGAAGTCTTGAGCCTTATGGTATTAGGGTTTTCCACTTGGCGTATCTTATTGATTATATTCACATTACATTTTCATCGATCAAATTCCGCTGTTTGTCGGGTTTAACCTGCTATTCATCGACTTTATTCTTATTGAATCCAGATAAAATGGTACATTTGCAGCCTAACAAATTAATTATCAATCGTTTGTTAAAGAATTGTTAAATGCTCACCTGATTGTAACATTAAAAATGACACAACGTCTCATGGGCACTAAAACAACACAGATTAACAACGAAAACAATGAAAACTACCAACATGTTAACAATGAAAACTATTTATATTCTTGCTGCTTTTCTCGGGTTACAATTCAACACACTTTTCGCAGTAAAAAATTTCAGTGAATTGCCGGTTTTATCAAATGAAATCGTAACCGGTATTACCAATTCCATGCTAATGCCTGTTACACCCGGTGAAGCGACGTTTGAGGATGTGGAGGAAATAAGTTTTTCCACCATAGAAATCGCAGAACTATGTCCGGTTTTACCGATTGTGGCAGATTTTACCGATGGAGCCCCGACGACTGAAATCAGCCTGGTCAATCTGGCTCCTGTTACTCCAAAAGAAGCAGATTTTGAGGATGAAACCGGCATTTGTAATGAATCCCTGATTCAGCAATTGACCCCGGAAACTCCAAAAGCAGCTGATTTTGAAGATCAGGTTTAAAATCCCCGGACATTTCAAGGTTTGGATTCATTCCTGATAAAACTCCCTGAGCGGGCCAAAATAGCTGTTGTTCCAGCCATCCACCATGTCATCGTAATCTTCATCGGGAATGTTTGTCTGTATCAATTCAACAGATGTTCCCATTCCCCTCTGATGCAAAATAATGGTAACAATTGATTCTTCAGGCTGTTCTCCGAAATACCATTGCTGAACCAACTTTTTGCCGGTTTCAAATTCGATGTTTCTGCCTTCAATACTTCCATCCCATAATGAAAATTCAGATCCCGGGACTGTCGACATTTCTGCCGGCTCGCCTGTCCAGAGTTGGAGCGTAACCGGATTTGTGAGGGCAATATACACATCTTCAGGAGATGCAGGTACGGTGTAATATTTTCTGAAGTCTTTCATCTTTTCAATTTTGCATTTTTAACGTCCAATAATTCAACAGGGTCCGAAATTATACATGTCATTCATACCATGTGCGTGACGCGTGACGCGTGACGGGTGACGCGTCATGTGCACACTCCTGCTGATTCATGGCTCCAAGGTACACATCATTTGAAATATATCAGCGGACTTGGAAATTTATTTATGAACAAATCCTGGATTCCTGATTTAGATCTGATTTCCCGGGATATTGCCATTTACCTGTGAACTTCATGGAATTGAATGAATGATATGATAATTTGTTTTATTTTTGATGACCGGAATAAAAATTCCTCATTGACGCAACAATGAACCTTGATTTTCTGCATCAACTTTTTCAAATTCAAAACACTGATCACATGAAAAGAATCATTCTGTTACTAAGCCTTACGTGTCTGACATGCCAGATTACTTACGCCCAGGAAACGGCCCAGTGGCGTGGTCCCGCGCGGGATGGTATTTACAATGATAAAGGATTATTAAAAAAATGGCCGGATGCAGGTCCTGCCCTGCTTTGGCACTTTGATGGATTAGGTGAAGGACACTCTTCCGCAGCCGTAACCAATGATCGTGCATATACTGCCGGGATTATCGAAGGAATCGGATACATTTTCTGTTTTGACCTTGACGGGAAATTGGTCTGGAAGGTACCTTATGGAGAGGAATGGACCGAAAGCTGGCCCGGAGTCAGGAGCACGCCTCTTGTCCACAACGGGAAAATTTATCAGTTGAGCGGCTTCGGAAAATTGGTTTGCCGTAATTCTATTAACGGAGACTTCGTTTGGAGTGTCGATGTGCTGAAAGATTACCAGGGTCCAAATATCAAATGGGGTGTGACTGAGAATCTGCTGATCGACGGGAACAAACTTTTTTGCACTGTTGGAGGTACTGAAAACAATATCATTGCTCTTGATCCCAATACCGGCAAACTGATCTGGAAGAGCAAAGGGAAAGGTGAACCAAGTGCCTACGGATCACCGGCATTGATCAAACTGCCGAAAAAAAACATCCTGGTTACTCAAACAGCCAGTTCCATCCTTGGAATTGACACCGAAAACGGTAACCTTCTATGGAGCCATGACCAGCCGAACAAATACTCCGTCCATGCAAATACCCCACTGTTTTATAAGGGGTTTTTATATTGTGTATCCGGTTATGGAAAAGGTGGTGTGATGCTAAAAGTATCAGAGGATGGCAGCTCTGTTCAGGAGATATGGAGAAACACAAATATTGATAACCGGATGGGTGGTTTTGTGTTAATCAATGAGAAAATTTTCGGCTCTGATGATTCGGGTAAAGCCTGGTACTGTCTCGACTGGAAGACAGGGACCAGCATGTTTTCCGAAAAAATAACCGGCAGAGGGAATATCATTTATGCCGATGGCATGTTGTATTTATATGGTGACAATGGGGAAATAGTCCTTGCTGAACCCCTGGCGAATTCCTTCAAAAAGATTAGTGCCTTCAATGTCCCTTATGGGGCTGATCAGCATTGGGCTCATTTGGTTATCGGGCATGGGAGGCTTTTTGTACGTCACGGGACCTCGCTGATGGTTTATGATCTCAGGAATAAATAGTTATGAAGAAAATTATTCTATACAGCATCGTTTCACTTCTTCCATTTTGGGGATGGTCGCAGGTTACCTCGCAATGGCGGGGCCCGAACCGGGACGGGATTTATCCAGGAACAGGTTTGCTTAAGGAATGGCCTGCAGAGGGCCCTACGCTGATCTGGTCCCAAAGTGGAATTGGGAAAGGTTATTCCTCAGCGGTTACAGATGGCAACAGCATATATGTAACCGGCATGAAAGACTCTACCGATTATCTTTCGGCACTGAATATGAAAGGTGATATTATCTGGGAAGTTCCTTTCGGCCCGTCATGGAATAGTTCCTTCCCCGAAACACGGTGCACACCAACTCTCCAAAATGGATTTGTTTATGTGCTCAGCGGCCTTGGTACCATCAACTGTGTCAATGCCAGCGATGGAAAAACCAAATGGAGCTTCGATGCAGCAAAGAAATTTGGTGCAGCCTACGGAGACTGGGGTGTATGTGAATCTCTTCTTCTGGTCGACAATATGGTCATTTATACCCCTGCCGGACAACGGACCTGTATGGTTGCCCTGGATAAAAATACCGGTGAAACAGTCTGGGAGACGGAAAGTCTGAACGATACCAGTGCCTATGTTTCTCCCAGGTTGATCATCCATGGCGACAAACGGGTTATCGTTACACTGATGGCCAATAACCTGATCGGAGTGGATCCCTCCAACGGGAAAATACTATGGAAATACAATTATGCAGCCTTCATGCCGGAAAAAAGTCTGAAAGTATGGCCTGGTGCACCTCAAACAAATACCATTACCCCGCTTTACAAAGATGGATTTTTATATGTCACCGGCGGATATGACCATGTCGGGGCCATGTTTAAACTGTCTGAAGATGCTTCGTCGATCAAACTTGCATGGACTGACACCATTCTTGATTGTCATCACGGTGGCGTGGTTCTGTATGATGGTTATATTTACGGTTCAAACTGGCTTGACAACAGCCGCGGCAATTGGTGCTGCATCGATTGGAATACCGGAAAAGCCAAGTACGACCATAAGTGGCAGACCAAAGGTTCGATCATTTCATGTGACGGCATGTTATATCTTTTCGATGAAAAAAACGGCAATGTCGGATTGGTGAAACCAAATCCATTGAAATTCGATCTCAAAGGCAGTTTTAAAATCCCCGGGGGCAAAGGACCCTGCTGGTCACATCCTGAAATTAATAACGGAATCCTCTATATCAGGCGTGGGGATGTTCTCATGTCATTTGATCTCAGAAAAAAATAGCGTTAAATCATCAAAAAAACTCCGAATGAAAAAAAGATTCTTTCTCCTGACATGTCTGGCAATCCTTACCATTCCTTGTTATCTTCAAACAACCGCCCAATGGCGCGGCTTGGAACGCGATGGATTTTATTCTGAAAAAAATCTGTTAAAATCCTGGCCCGCAGAAGGGCCGGTCATGCTTTGGAAAAGCGAAATCATTGGCAGCGGTTACGGATCACCGGTTGTTACATCCGACAGAATTTACGTTGCCGGAGAAATTGACACCACCGGATATCTTTTTGCCTTTACCCCTCAGGGCAAATTGGTTTGGAAATCGGAATACGGCAATGAATGGGTTGTAAACTATCAGGGCTCACGTTGCGCACCAACTGTAGTGGGAGATTTGATATATGTGTGCTCAGGCTTGGGGGATGTGGCCTGTTTTGAGGCGGGAAGCGGCGCTAAAAAATGGTCTGTTGATATGATCCATGATTTACATGGCAGATTTACCCTGTTCGGTCATGCAGAATCATCACTGATTGACGGGGATAAGATTTTTCTGGTGCCCGGCGGCAAAGACACCAATGTGGTTGCGATGAACAGGTTTACCGGAAAAATTATCTGGATTTGCAAAGGCATGGGTGAAATTCCGGGATATAATTCACCATATCTGATAAAACTGTTCAACCGGCATGTGCTGGTTACCTTCACTGCCTATTCACTACTTGGCATTGATGCCGCAACTGGTGAATTGCTTTGGACCCATCCACAGGACAATATTCCGGTAGCTGAGCGTAAACCCGGTAATGGCGACACCCATAGCAACACCGTTTTTTATGACAAGGGATTCATTTACTATTTTGCCGGTGACGGGAATGGTGCTGTAAAACTTGAATTATCTGCCGATGGAAAAGAAATCAGGCAGGTATGGCGCAATAAAACGATCGACAATTACATGGGTGGTTTTATCAAACAAGGTAACATCCTCTACTCTTGCGTTTCGGAAAAGAAGCAGCTGAAAAGCCTTGATGCTACCACTGGTAATGTTACCGATACCTTGAAATGCGGAGTGGGGTCCATCATTTTGGCCGACAGCATGCTTTACTACTACAATCAAAAAGGTGAAGTCAAACTGATAAAACCAGGTCCGGGAAAAATGTCACAGACTGGTTCGTTCAAGATAACAGCGGGAACCAAGGAACATTTTTCGCATCCCGTCATTCACAACGGCGTTTTATATGTAAGACATGGGAATGCGCTGATGGCATTCGATGTCAGGGGAAAGTGATCTGGTTGTATTAAGCGTTTATCTTTCCATGTTCAAGAGGTTACCCACACGATATCTGCTTTTAATCTTCATCCTGTCTGCAATTGTACTGCTGGGATGGTGGTTTTTTTATGATCCCGTCAAAAATTTCACTGTCTCCATACCCGGCATGGATAACAGAAAAAAAGGGGCAATGGCTCCCGGGAAACCGGTAATCATCGGATCTGAATTCAAATTCTATCGGGCATCGCCGGATTTTCCGGGCACCCGATGGACAAACTTCAGGGGGCCGGATTTTGATAACATCAGCAAAGAACCGGTCCGGCTGATTGAAAAATGGGGAAAAAGCGGACCTGTTATTCTTTGGAAAAAAAGCCTCGGCGAGGGTCATGCAGCACCTGCAGTGTATGACGGGAAGGTCTATTTACTTGATTACGATGAAACCGGGAAATCAGACCAGTTGCGTTGTTTCTTACTGTCGACCGGGGAGGAACTCTGGCGGCGCGGATACAAGGTACACCTCAAACGTAATCATGGACTGTCGAGAACAGTTCCATCGGTGAATGCGAAATTTGTTCTGACCATTGGCCCAAAATGTCAGGTAATGTGTGTTAACCGTGTAAATGGTGATTTTTTGTGGGGTCTCGACCTGGTGAGGGAATACGGAACAGAAATTCCTTTCTGGTATACCGGGCAATGCCCACTGCTCGACAACGACACGGCCATTATTGCCCCCGGAGGGAAGGCACTCCTTGTAGCGATTGATTGTAATACGGGTAAAAAACTTTGGGAAACACCCAATCCCAAAACATGGAAAATGTCGCATTCATCAGTGATGCCAATGACACTTGATGGTAAAAAGATGTATGTGTATTTTGCGATTGGGGGCATCTGCGGGATTTCGGCATCCGGGGGTGACAAGGGCAAAGTATTGTGGGAAACATCAGAGTTTGCTCCTTCGGTCATCGCACCATCCCCCGTAATACTCAATGATGGAAAGATTTTTGTAACGGCCGGATATGGGGCGGGATCCGCACTTCTTCAGGTAACTGCAAAAGATGGAAAATACAACATTAAAGTGCTGCAGAAATACAAGCCACAGGAAGGGCTGGCATCGGAGCAACAATCACCGGTTTTTCTCAACAGCTACATTTATGGCATTCAGCCCAAGGATGCCGGCAGCCTGCGCAACCAATTCGTGTGTTATAAAGCCGATGATTGTAAAAAAGATTTGATGAGCAGTGGCAAAACCAACCGGTTCGGATTGGGACCCTACATTGTGGCAGACGGGAAATTCTTTATTCTGAACGATGACGGGGAAATGACCATTGCCCGTGTAACCCCGTCGCGATTTACCGTACTCGACAAAACCCGGATCATTGACGGACAGGATTCATGGGGCCCAATTGCCATTACCGGCGGTTTTCTGTTAATGCGTGATTCAAAACAAATGGTATGTATCGACATCAAAGCGCACTGACATGAGAAAAAAGATTGTCCTGATTGGAGCCCTGGCACTTTTACTGGCAGCCATCCTGTTCATGTCGTGGGATTTGTTTTTCAACAAACCTGATGACAATGTGAATCCTTATGATTATGACATAAAGTCGCTCAAAGCAGGTGACACCTCTCTCATCGTGTTTGCCGAGGTACAGCAAATCATCCCCGGTACGACAACTATAAATGGTATAGCCCTTGATCATTCCGACCGCATTTTCATCTGCGGGGAAAATGGCATCGAAATATTTGATCCATCCGGGAAACCTGAAACAAAATTCTCCATAGAAGGAACCGCCAACTGCCTATATGTAGATCAGGATGGCCGGATCTATCTGGGTATGATGGAACATATCGAAATATTCGATAAATCAGGGAAGCTACTGAAAAAATGGAAAACCTGCGGTGAGAATGCCGTTATTACATCCATTGCAGTTACAGGCAATGATGTGTTTGCTGCCGATGCCGGCAACAAGGTTGTGTATCATTATGACCTGAATGGAAATATTATAAAAAAGATCGGAGAAAAAGATCCTGCCAGAAACATTCCCGGATTTGTGGTACCAAGCCCGTATTTCGATCTGGCCATTGGCCGTACCGGAGAGCTTTGGGTTGTGAATCCTGGCCGCCATCGTTTCGAACAATATAATTTTGAGGGAAATTTAACCTCATCATGGGGCGTATCAACCATGTCGATGGAAGGATTTTGCGGATGCTGCAACCCCTCCAATTTTGCCATACTTTCAGATGGTTCCTTTGTCACTACCGAAAAAGGTATTGAACGTGTGAAGGTTTACGCACCAAATGGTGATTTTAAATGGGTGGTGGCTGGCCCTGATTCTTTTATAGAAGGGACAAAGGGTCTTGATGTGGCAGTTGATTCGAAGGATCGGATCCTTGTGCTCGATCCTGAGAAAAAACAAATCAGGGTGTTTATTTTGAAAAAACAACATTGATCTCTTAATAAAATGAAGCGGTCTATGCAAAAGAGACGACAGTTCATACAAACGCTGATCAGGGGTGGCATTTTTGCTTCGCTAACCCTGCTGGGAGGGGTGTTGACCCTTCGCAGAACCGGAGCCAAAGATTGTGTGGAAAACTATTCATGCGGTCATTGCAAATCGTCAAACAGTTGTATATTACCTGAAGCGGACAAGTATCGTCTCGAAAAAGCTAAGTGTCGCAAAACCAACGAAGCAAATGGAAGAACCGGAAAATAGCTCAAAGATCAACCGGCGAAAGTTTCTTTCGACTGGTGTGCGGGCTTCCGTTCTGATAGGAATCGGGGGTGTGGCTGCTTTGGTTGCAAAGAAGGCCATTACAGGTCAGACAGTGTGGCAACTTGACCCTGCAAAATGTATTCAATGTGGTCGTTGCGCTACCAATTGCGTATTGACCCCATCGGCGGTTAAATGCGTTCATGTATATGCCATGTGCGGATACTGCGATTTGTGTGGCGGATATTTCAAACCGGAGACCAAAACTCTTACGACTGCCGCCGAAAATCAACTTTGTCCGACCAATGCGATCAAAAGAAAGTTTATTGAGGATCCATTCTTTGAATATACCATTGATGAGCCTCTCTGCATCGGTTGCGGTAAATGCGTAAAAGGGTGCGGATCTTTTGGTAACGGGTCACTGCAATTGCAGGTAAGGCACAATATCTGCGTAAACTGCAACCAATGTTCGATTGCCAGGAATTGTCCGGCTGATGCGTTCAGCCGGGTCCCTTTGAGCCAGCCATACTTGCTAAAACAAATTGCCGAAGAAAAAAAGTCACCGCAAAGTCCATGAATAAACGGTTATTAGTGCTATTGTTGATGATTATTTCCTCCATTCAGTTTTTGAATGTGTATGGTGTACAGCGTTTTCCTAAACCTGAATTTGAATCAGGCTATATGCAACCTGAAACTTTGGTGCCTGCTGCGCGTGCCGGAATGCTTGCCTTGATGGATGTATTGGTCCTGGTTGCCGCACTTGCCCTTGTATCATGGCTTGTGCTGAAGAAACGATCCAGGAATCTGGTTTTCCTCGTGTCGGTTTTCTCGCTGGCTTATTTCGGATTCTACCGCCATGGCTGCATTTGCTCAATCGGTGCCTTACAAAATGTTACACTTGCTATTTTCGACAATGCCTACGTTATCCCTTTGACGGCCATCGCCTTCTTCATTCTCCCCCTGATCTTCACCCTGTTTTTTGGCCGCACCTTTTGTGCAGGAGTATGCCCATTCGGCGCTATTCAGGATTTGGTTTCGTTCAAGCCCCTGAATCCTGGTACACGTTTGAACACAGTGCTGGGACTTATTCCATACATATACCTTGGACTGGCTGTCCTCTATGCCGCCACCGGAACCGACTTCATCATCTGCAGGTACGACCCGTTTGTTGGCATTTTCAGGTTTGATGCCTCGTTTGGCATGTTCATTTTTGCGGGCACATTGTTGATTTCAGGAATTTTCATTGCACGGCCTTACTGCCGGTTCCTTTGTCCTTACGGGGTTTTACTGAACTGGATCAGCCGGTTTTCATGGAAACATTTAACCATCACGCCCTCTGTATGTATCCAATGCCGGCTTTGTGAAGATTCCTGTCCTTATGATGCCATTGACATGCCGGTTACCGATAAAAATCCGGAAAACAGATCCACTACCATCAGGAAATTGATCCTGATCTGTGTTCTGGTGCCATTTTTTACGATGCTGGGTGGTTATGCCTTATCCAGGCTGCATGAAACCCTGGCCGGGGTAAACGGTCAGGTGCGCCTGGCGAAAACGTTGCTGGGGCCTTTATCCATTGAACAGTCTGAGTCTTTTGAAATAACTGCATTTAAGTCGTCCGGCAAACCTGTTTCGCAGGTCTATTCTGAGGCATCACAGGTTCTGAGGCAATTTTACATTGGCAGCTGGATCCTGGGTTGCTTCCTTGGACTGGTGTTCGGAATTACACTGGCTTCACGTATGATCACAAAATACAGGAGCGACTACATCCCGAATAAAGGCACTTGTTTCAGTTGCACCAGATGTGTGGATTACTGCCCGGTTAAATCGGACACGGTAAAATCATTCAGCCCATGACAAAGGTCACCCAATCCACCCTTCACGGGAGTAATCATGAAAAGCGTCATATTTTGACCTTGCAAAATATTGCCATGATCAGTGCTTTGTTTGCCATGATCCTTTGTGTGCTCATTGTGGTAAATTTTGTCCAGATTAAACGGGCAGATCCACTGAACACCCTGGTAATGAAAGCAATGATTGAACGGATGCACGCCAATCCAGGGGATGAACAACTCCGCCAGGAAATCCGGGAAATCGACCTCCTTGCCAGAAAAGCATTTTTCACGAATCAATGGCAGGTTCGGATGGGAGGTTACCTTTTGTTTTTCAGCTTATTGGTGGTTGTAATCTGTGTGAAAACGATTGAGCTCATGCAAAAATCGCTGCCGATAGTACCAACAGATGTAAAAACCGATTTCTGGGCCAGCCGAAGAATAAACAGAACCTGGGTTGCTTATACCGGCATATCCATTATAATCCTCTCGATGGGGATTGTTTTTCTGACACATCAGGAACTCGGCAAAAACCTTGATCTTGCATCCAAAGCCACCAACCCTGAAAGCAACTCTTCCAATCCAAAGGAGGAAAGTAAAAATGCCTCAATTCCAGAAGGCAGGAATGCAGAAATGGAGGTAAACAAAACAACAGATACCATCAGAAAACCCGATACAACCGGTAGTTCAGGGAAGGTAATTCTGGATGGTTATCCTTCACCAGATGAAGTCGCCAGAAATTTCCCCTCTTTCCGGGGACCAGGCGGGAATGGTATTGCAAATCAGAAAAATATTCCAACAAGTTGGGATGGAAAAACCGGGAAAAACATCTTATGGAAAACCGAAATCCCGCTTACGGGGTACAATTCACCCATTATCTGGAATGACAGGGTTTTTCTGACCGGCGCCAATGAAACCAAAAGGGAAGTTTACTGCATCGACCTTCATACAGGCAAGATCCTCTGGCAAAAACCGGTTGAAAAAATCACTGGCAGTCCGGCACAGGAGCCAAAAATTATTAAGGAAACCGGCTTTAGTGCACCAAGTATGACCACAGACGGACGCAGAGTTTATGCGATTTTTGCCAACGGAGATCTCATTGCGCTCGACTTTGATGGCAACCAGATATGGGCAAAAAATCTTGGCATGCCACAAAATCATTATGGCCATTCTTCATCCTTGATCATGTATCGTGATCTGCTCATCATCCAGTATGACCAGCGTGGTTCGGGCAGCGTGATGGCCCTGGCGGGTAAAACCGGGGAGACGGTATGGCAAACAAGCCGGAGTGTTAAGGTTTCATGGGCTTCACCTGTACTTATCCATACCGGAAAACGAATGGAATTGATCCTGGCAGCCGATCCGATGGTGGCCTCATACAATCCGTCAGATGGGAAGGAATTGTGGCGGATGAACTGCATTTCAGGCGAGGTTGGACCGAGTGTGGCTTATGCAGACGGAGTGGTTTATGCTGTGAATGATTTTTCTAAACTTTCAGCCATTGAGATCGGAGAATCTCCAAAACTATTATGGGAAGATTCTGATTACCTGTCAGATATCCCGAGTCCGCTGGCTACCGGTAAATATCTGTTCCTGGTTACCAGCTATGGGGCAGCTGTATGCTATGATGCCAAAACCGGTACAAAATACTGGGAACATGAGTTTGAAACGCCAACCTACGCGTCACTGATGCTGGCAGAGGGGCGGATTTATCTACTCGATAAAAAAGGCGTTATGCATATTTTAAAAGCAGATCAGGCCTATTCGGTCATCAGCACTTCCCCATTGGGAGAAGGATCATCGTGCACCCCTGCTTTTGCCAATGGGAAGATTGTGATCAGGGGAGATAATAATTTGTTTTGTATTGGAAAATAAAAAGAATAACCGAATCAAAAACAACAACAATGAGCAAACTAATCGTTAATAGTTATGCCGATTTTGAACAATACATCGGAAAAGAATTGGGAACATCTGATTATTTAAAAATCACCCAGGAACAGATCAATAAATTTGCAGAAGCTACCCTTGATTATCAGTGGATCCACCTGGATGTTGAAAGGGCAAAGACAGAAAGTCCCTTTAAAACAACCATTGCACATGGATATTTAACTCTTTCTGTGTTACCCTTTTTGTGGGAACAGATTGTTGAGGTAAATAATATCAAAATGATGGTGAATTATGGCATCGAAAAACTCAGGTTTAACCAACCGGTTCTTGTCGAAGGTGAGGTGAGGGTGAGGGCAAAACTTGCATCCCTGATTAACCTGAGGGGTATAACCAAAGCGGAAGTCAATGTTTCGCTGGAGATAAAGGATAATAAAAAAACAGCTTTTGATGGTACAATCGTTTTTTTGTATCATTTTATTTGATATCAAATCGTAAAAAAGCAAGAAAAGAGACCACAAACACATGCATTCGTCCTGCAAAAAATGGATAAAAAGAACCATAATATCAAAGAAAAAACCGACCAGATAGTTGCACATCACGGTGCATCTGTGGATGTGGTTATTCCGATATTGCAGGATATTCAGCAGGAATTCAACTATCTTCCCAGCCCGGCACTGATAAGGGTTTGCGAAACAACTGACATTACCCCTTCCCTGATCTCCGGGATTTCAACATTTTACACCCAGTTCAGGCACAAGCCGGCAGGCAGCCACCGGATCAGGGTGTGTACAGGTACGGCCTGCCATGTGAAAGGAGCCCTGTTTGTATATGAAGCTTTCAGACGGGAACTCAAACTGAATGACGATGAAGATACCGATGCTTCCTGGATCTTTACCATTGAACAGGTGGCCTGTCTTGGATGCTGCACCCTCGCTCCGGTTGTCAGGATCGATGAAATGACTTTTGGCCATGTGGAACCTGAGCATGTGGGCGATATTCTACGCGAATTTCTCCGGAAGAAGAAAGACAATCATGACAGCCACACATCAACAGGGATACTTTCAACCGACACACAAGGTGAAATCCGTATCGGCCTTGGTTCCTGCTGCGTGGCAAGCGGGAGTTCTGAGGTTAAGATGCAACTGGAAAAAACATTGGCACAAACCAGAATCAAGGTTGATGTCCAGCAGGTAGGTTGCGTTGGCATCTGCAACCAGGTGCCGATTATGGAGATAATCAAACCGGGAGAAAACCCTGCATTTTACGCCAGGATAAAGCCAGAGGAGGTCAGGGAGATTCTGTTGAGCCATTTTAAGCCAACAGGTTATGTTAACCGGGTTAAAACCGGATTTTACAGCCTTTTTGAGAACCTGCTTGCAGACGGTGCTCCAAAATCATTCCGCAAATACCTTGAAGAACAACGGGATACGCCATTATCACGATTTCTTGGCCCACAGCTCAACATTGCCACCGAGAACAGAGGCGTAACAAATCCCACTGATATTGAAGGGTATAAACGTGCGGGCGGATTTGAATCACTTCGAAAATGTCTTAAATCCATGTCTCCTCAGCAGGTGATCGATGAAATCAATGAAAGCGGGTTGCGAGGCCGCGGAGGCGCGGGTTTTCCATCGGGTCGAAAATGGCAAATGGTTAAAAACCAGCAGAATCGGGAAAAATTTGTGATCTGCAACGGCGATGAAGGCGATCCCGGTGCCTTTATGGACAGGATGTTGCTCGAATCCTATCCATTCCGCATCATCGAGGGTATGCTGATTGCAGGGTATGCAACCGGGGCATCCCATGGAATTTTTTACATACGTGCTGAATATCCCCTTGCAGTGGCCAGAATTGACGAAGCGCTTAAAATTTGTAAAGAACAAGGCATTACAGGAGCATCCATTTTCGGTTCGGGGTTCTCCTTCGAAATCCGGATTTTCGGTGGCGCCGGTGCATTTGTTTGCGGAGAGGAAACCGCCCTCATCGCCTCCGTCGAAGGGAAACGGGGACTACCCCGGATGCGGCCACCCTATCCGGCCGAAAAAGGTCTTTGGGAAAAACCAACCCTGATCAACAACACAGAAACACTATCCCTGGTTCCATGGATCATCCATCATGGGGCACAGGCTTTTTCAAAAATCGGAACTGCCGGGAGCAAAGGCACCAAAGTGTTCGCGCTGGCCGGTAAAGTTAAACGCGGCGGATTGATAGAAGTGCCGATGGGAATCACCATCCGGCAAATTGTCGAAGAAATTGGCGGAGGCATCGCTGGTGATTTAAAATTCAAAGCCGTTCAGATAGGCGGCCCTTCCGGGGGGTGTTTACCTGCCTCCGTGGCAGATATGCCCATCGATTTTGAAGCGCTCAGAGAGGCAGGGACCATGATGGGATCAGGCGGACTTATCGTACTTGACGAGACTGACTGCATGGTCGACATGGCGCACTATTTTCTCTCTTTTACTCAAAATCAATCGTGCGGCAGATGTACTTTTTGCAGGATCGGCACCCGCCGGATGCTGGAATTGCTGGAAAAAATCAGAAGCGGGCAGGGGAAAAATGAAGACCTGCTCAACCTTGAAAAACTGGCACACAGCACATCCAAAGGGAGCCTCTGCGGTCTGGGAAAAACAGCCCCGAATCCAGTTCTAACTACCCTTCATTATTTCCGTGAAGAATATGAAGCCCACATCAATGGACATTGTCCGGCCGGGAAATGCCTGCCGCTCATTCATTATATAATTCTGGATGAATGCATCGGCTGTACCAAATGCGCCCAACGCTGTCCGTCTGATGCAATTGGTTTCAGCCCTTATGAAAAACACACCATTGATCCCGAAAAATGTATAAAATGCGACATTTGCAGGCAAATCTGCCCGGTTGATGCCATCATCATTCAATAACATGGTAAAACTGACCATCGATCATATCCACGTTGAGGTAAAGGAGGGCATTTCAGTAATGGAAGCGGCTGCCATCCTTGGCATCTCTATTCCATCGATGTGTTTCCGCCCGGGATTTTCAAACCATCCTTCATGCATGGTTTGCCTGGTGAAGGATCTTGACCGCGGAAATCTGATACCATCGTGTGCCATGCCGGTTGCAGAAGGGCTGAACATACTTACCAGTTCTGATGAAATAAAAGAGGCACGCCGGGAGGCGCTCGAATTGCTGCTCAGCGACCATCTCGGTGATTGTGAAGCGCCATGCAGGTTGTCATGTCCGGCATTTATGGACATCCCATTGATGAACCGGCTGATTGCTTCGGGCAACTTTGAGAAGGCGCTGCGTGTCGTGAGGGAAGAAATTGCCATACCCCTCATTTTGGGATACATTTGCCCGGCACCCTGCGAAAAGGCCTGCAAGCGAAAACCCATTGATCAGGCGGTTTCCATTTGCCTTTTAAAGCGGTCGGCTGCTCAATATGCAGTTAAGGAAACTCCCGCAGTAACCGATATTCCGGTGAGGAATGGTAAAAAAACCGCCATCATTGGCACCGGACCTGCCGGACTTTCAGCAGCCTTCTACCTCCTTCGATCAGGAAATGAATGTGTATTGTATGACCAACATGAAAAAGCCGGCGGTGCCATGCAATACCAGATTCCCTTGGATCAGCTTCCAACAAACATACTTGAAACTGAAATCGGGAACATCCGCAAAATGGGCGCTGAATTCCGCTTGGGAATCCGTATTACCAGCGAGTTATTTCAGCAAACCATCCTTGGAAAATATGATGCAATAGTGCTGGCAACGGGGAACATGACAGAAAATCTGACAGATCTTTTCGGCATTCAACCGGATGAACACGGGGCTTTTATCAACAAAAAGAGCTTTACAACCAGCATTCCCGGGGTTTTTGCCTGCGGAAATATCATCCGGGAACAAAAAATGGCGGTCCATTCGGCGGCACAGGGAAAAATGGCAGCCCGGGAGATAGAACTTTATCTGGGTTTGCATAAACAAAAATCAGTCAGGGATATACACCATAAATCAATATCAGCCATTGGTCATTTACTTGAACCCGAATGGGCAGAATATTTGAAAGAGAGCATACCTGATCACCGGATTGATCCCTCTGAAGAGAATTTATCGGGCTTCAGCCGGCAGGAGGCCATCCATGAAGCAAAACGCTGCATGCATTGCGATTGCAGGAAGCCATTGAGTTGCAAACTCAGGCTGTACTCGGAAGAATATGATGCCAACCGGAAAAGGTTTGCAGGGGCGGAAAGAAAACCAATCACCAAAGAAGTTCAGCATGAGGTGGTGGTTTACGAAACTGAAAAGTGCATCCGGTGCGGCTTATGCGTTGAAATCACTCAAAAACATGGCGAATCCATCGGGCTTACCTTTGCAGGCAGGGGATTTGATGTTCGAATCTCAGTACCTTTCAATGAAACTATCAGCCTGGCACTGACGAAAACTGCCGCGGAATGTGTGGAAGCGTGTCCAACAGGTGCCCTTGCCTTTAAAGAAAAGGAGGAAAGAAATCTATGATGACTTTTCCAGTACGCGATCGGTTAACCATACTGATTTTTCTATCCATTATTGGGATTTCCAATCTTTTTGCACAGGTTAAAAGCAGCGACTGCTGGCCATCCTTCCGCGGCGATGCCCAATTAACAGGCAATGCACCGGTTTTAATCAAACCACCCTTCCGTCTCCTCTGGACATTTAAAACCGGGGATGCCATTAAATCATCTGCTGTGATCTGGGATGGCACGGTGTTTATCGGATCAAATGACGGGTATATCTATGCCATCAATTCAACAGGTAAACTCAAATGGAAATTCAATGCGGGCAACTCAGTAGAGGCTCCTCCGCTGATCCTCGGAAATACAATTTATGCCGGGACCATGGCAGGAAACCTGTTTGCACTGAATGCAAAAACGGGTGCGGTGAGATGGAAGTACTCCGCCGATAGCCAGATTTCCGGGGCCGCCAACTTTTCAATCAGCGAGGACAGGAAAAGCACTTCCATCCTGGTTGGAAGTTACGATTTCAATCTTCACGCTGTTGATGTCCTCACCGGAAAAGCTTTATGGAAATATGAATCTGGAAATTTTATCAACGGTTCACCCGCCATCAGCGGAAAATTCGCAATATTCGGCGGATGCGACGGCTTTTTGCACCTTGTGAACACGTATGACGGAAAAGCGCCTGATAAAATTGAATTGGGAACCTACATTCCTGCATCCGCCGCCATCCTGGGCGATAAAGTTTATTTTGGCAATTATGATGGCGTATTCCATTGTTTCGATCTGAAGACAAAAAAAATCCTGTGGAAAACTGAAGGGGGCGGGCCATTTCTTGCTTCACCGGCCATCGGATCAGGGAAGGTGATCACCGGATCCCAAAACCGTTACATCTATTGTTTTGACGCGGTGAACGGGCAGTTGCAATGGAAGTTTAAAACACTTGGTAAAGTCGACGCTTCACCGGTTATTGCTGGTAACCTTGTGATTGCAGCATCAACGGATGGCCGGCTCCATGTCATTGATATCAGCACGGGGACCGAAGTCTGGGTGTATGAAATCGGAAGCGCCATTTTCAGCACACCCGCAGTTACCTCGAAAATGATCGTTGTCGGGGCACAGGATGGAAAGGTATATGTATTTGGTCAGTAAACTATGAAAATCGTAAATATTGTTCCTGGTTTTGGAGGCACCTTCTATTGCGGAAACTGCCTGCGTGATAGTGCTTATGTTACTTCCCTGCGGCAATTGGGCCATGATGCTGTTACCCTGCCGATGTACCTTCCGCTTGCACTGACAGGAGAAAAAACAAACGATGATGTCCCTGT
The DNA here is from genome assembly GCA_903875045.1 of uncultured Bacteroidales bacterium. Lineage (GTDB taxonomy): Bacteria > Bacteroidota > Bacteroidia > Bacteroidales > FEN-979 > CAIVAT01. Next base: position 29,551 of record CAIQUS010000057.1, on the reverse strand, counting down.
GTTTTATGGTGCAGTCAATATTTATCTCAAGCAACAGTTTGCGCTGTTCCGGCACATGCCTGATTGGCTGGAAAACATGCTGGACTCAAAACCTGTATTGAAATTTGCGGCAAAAAAATCAGGTTCCACAAGGGCACACGGGTTGGAAAAACTGACCGAATCAATGCTCCTTGGACAACAGGGACACCAGAATCACGAACTTGACCGGCTGGTTGATTTCCTTAAAAACCATCAGAAACCGGATGTTGTTCATTTTTCCAATGCCCTGTTAATGGGAATGGCCAAACAAATCAGGGAAGAGGTAAAGGTTCCTGTGATATTTTCTTTACAGGATGAAGATGTCTGGGTTGATGCAATGGAACCTTTATGGCGAAAAAAAATCTGGGATCTGATGTCGGAAAAAAGCCGGGATGTGGATGCATTTATTGCTGTAAGTTCCTATTTTGCAAATGTGATGAAGGAAAAGATGAATATTCCTTCTGAAAAAATGAATGTTGTTCATATCGGAATAAATCCGGAAAGATACCCCTACTCCCTGCCTGCGGATTCACCTCCTGCCATCGGCTATTTATCAAGGATCTGTGAGGAGAATGGTTTTGAAATCCTTGTTGATGCATTTATCCTCCTGAAATCCGATCCCCGGTTCAGCACGCTTCAATTAAAAGCCACCGGTGGCATGACCGGTGACGATCAGGCATTTCTTCAGCTACAACTTCATAAGTTGAAGTTGCATAACATTCTTGAGGATTTTGAGATGCAGTCCGACTTCACCACCCCTGCACTTTATGGTTTTTTTGAAAAACTATCGGTTTTATCAGTACCTGTTCTCAAGGGAGAGGCTTTCGGACTATACCAGATCGAAGCACTTGCATCAGGAGTACCACTTGTCCAGCCCCATCTTGGCGCTTTCCCGGAGATCATTCAAACAACAGGCGGCGGTATTATTTACCATCCGAATACCGCTGAAACACTGGCAACCAAACTATCAGAAGTCCTGTCAGACCGTGCTGCGCTTGAAAAGATGAGCAGGCTTGGACGAAAATCGGCAGAAGATGTGTTCGATAGCAGAATACTTACCAGAAAGATGGTGGAAGTTTACGAAAGAATAATCCGATAACACATGTTAGCAGAACTTCACAACATCTCCAAACACTATGGGCAATCTGGCTCAGAAATTCGAAATGTAATTTTACATGAGCTTTCGCTCTCAATCGATGAGAAGGATTCAATTGCCATCGTGGGGCCGTCCGGTTCGGGGAAAAGCACCCTGCTGAATATTCTTGGAACCCTGGATCAGCCAACCACCGGAAAGGTGATCATCAACGGCATCCCGGTTGAAACCATGAACGAAAACCAACTGGCAAACCATAGGAATAAGTTTATCGGCTTTGTTTTCCAGATGCACCACTTGCTGCCTCAGCTAACACTGATCGAAAACGTCCTTTTACCGGCTTTACCGGTTAAAGACAAATCCATGCGGAAAATTGCCCGGGAACATGCACATTTGTTAATTGAACGGGTCGGATTGAAAAAACAGATTCATCAGCGCCCATGGGAATTGTCTGTTGGTGAATGTCAGCGGGCTGCTGTCGTCAGGGCGCTTGTCAACAAGCCCCTCCTGCTGCTGGCCGATGAACCAACCGGCTCGCTGGATGCGGAGAACGCCAGCCGGCTCGGAGAGTTGTTTGCCGAATTGAACCATGAAAATGGTCTCGCTGTGGTGGTTGTTACCCATTCAATGGAACTCGCGAAGCGTATGGGAAAAATATACCAGCTAACTGCCGGGAAACTCCATCTGATGCCACAATTATGAACCAGGTCAGGCTGATTTTACGTAACCTCTGGTTTCATCGCAAACCATACCTTGCCGTGATGGCTGGGGTTATGATCAGTACAGCGGTGGTGACGGGTGCGTTGATCGTAGGCGATTCGGTGAGGTTCAGCCTGCAGCGGCTGACAGACATCCGGTTGGGAAAAATCAGGTACGCACTGCAAACGAATAACCGGTTTTTCACACAGGGACTGGCCAGGGAACTGTCTGAAAAAACTCAAATTCCTGTCGCTCCCGTTTTACAGGTTGCAGGTATTGCCATAAACAGTGATCAAAACCTGAGGATAAACCAGGTGCAAATCCTTGGGATCGATGAAAGGTTCAAAACACTCTGGGACAGGCCGGTTCAGTTACCCCTTACAGATGAGGCAGTTATCAGTATGAATGTAGCAAAAAAACTGAACCTGAAGCTGGGGGATGAGCTGCTGTTACGACTGCAAAAACAGGGGGAAGCGCCATCAGATGCGCCATTTGTCTCGGAAAAGGTCCCATCGGTTTCAATCCGGGTTAAAGTTTCTGCCATCTCCGGGGATGAACAATCGGGCCGCTTCAGCCTCAAAAACAATCAAACTGCCCCATACAACATTTTCCTTCCATTAAAACAGTTGGCTTCATTGCTGGAATTAAATGGCCGGGCCAACCTGCTGCTTGCGACTGATAATGGAACATCCGGATCAATGGTACCTGTGCTTGACAGTGCTCTTCATTTCTGCATGAAACCGGCTGATGCCGGACTGACCATCAGGAAACTGCCCTCCGGCGGAATATACCAAATCACCTCCGATCGGATCTTTTTCCATGATGCCACCGCCAATGCCGTATTATCGGCCATTCCCGGCTGCCAGCCCCTTCTCACTTATCTGGTAAATTCAATCTCCTATGGCGGCAACTCAACCCCTTATTCTTTTGTAACAGCAGCCAGTGAATCTTTTCTCAAACAACCTATCTCACCGGGGCAGATAATCATCAATGACTGGCTCTCAAAGGATCTGGGCGTTCAGACCGGAGATTCAGTGACGATGAGGTATTTCCTGATGGGCCCTTTGCGCACGCTTCGGGAAGACAGCAGCCGGTTTATGGTAAAATCGGTCATCCCTTTAGAGAACAACCTGGCAGATCGCTTTCTGATGCCTGAATTTCCCGGGATGTCTGATGCCGGAAATTGCCGCGATTGGGAAACAGGGGCACCCATCAATCTGAAGAAAATTCGTGACAAAGATGAACAATACTGGAAAGATTACCGTGGAACACCAAAGGCATTTATCGCAATAGATACCGGAAAAAAAATCTGGGGAAACCGGTTTGGCAGCTATACCGGATTTCGGTTTGATGCCCGTGAAACAGAGATTTCCCGGATTGAACAATCCATAATGCTGAATATCAATCCGGTTCATTCCGGATTATTTTTCCGGCCTGTTTATGAGGAGGGGCAACTGGCCGCACGTAACTCGACCGATTTTGGAGAATTGTTCCTGAGCCTGAGCTTTTTTATTGTGATCAGTGCCTTGCTGCTCACAGCCATGTTATTTCGGTCACTGGCACAGGCGCGTATGTCAGAAGCCGGCATTCTGTCGGCCATTGGCTTCACAAAACGAAACATTCTGGTCGTCCTGTCCATCGAAGCATTGCTGGTTGCCATTGCCGGTGCCATCGCCGGAACATTTGGCGGTGTACTTTACAACAATTGTCTGATCCTTGGATTGAACACCATCTGGCTTGATGCGGTGAATACTTCACTTCTGGTGATGAAGATCAATCCGGCAACACTTCTGACTGGCGCAACAACAGGTATCGTTGCTTCGCTGGCTGTTCTGCTGGGTGTATTATGGAAAAATCTGCGGAAACCATTGTCAACGATGGTAAAAGGTTCCAATGAAATTCAAAATGCAGGATTCAGCAAGCCCGTCCGGCTGCCGAGCATTGTCATTGCCGCTATTGGCATTGGGTTTTCTGTGGGCTGGCTGTTTTTGCCAATGATTTCCGGCAAAGCCCTGAATGATTCTTTTTCGCTGATAGCAGGAGGTCTTCTCCTCCTCGGAGGGTTAGCCCTGCTGAACCTTTTCCTGATCAGAAGATCAATCCATCCCGCGAATCTCATCCCCCGGCTCTCCCGGCTAATATTGAAAACCCTCGCCCTGCATCGCATGCGAACGATATCTGCTGTGGCATTGTTGTCGCTGGGAACCTTTACCATCATCATTACCGGGGCAAACAGAAAAACATTTTATGGTCTCGAAACCTCAAGACATTCCGGAACCGGTGGATTTCTTCTTTGGGCCGAGTCAACACTTCCATTTTTGAATGACTTGAACTCGCCTTACAGCGCAGACATTTTTGGTTTATCGGACGAAACGGTGCTTAAACAAGTCAGGTTTATTCAACTGCCCCGTCTGGACGGGGATGACGCCAGCTGCCTGAACCTCAACCAGGTAACTCAGCCCGGCATATTGGGTGTCCCTGCGGGAGTATTTAACCGTCTCAATGTATTCAACTTTACGAACCTCGATTCATCTGTCGATCCCACACAGCCGTGGAATCTATTATTGCGCAGCCTCGCACCTGGTGTCATCCCCGGATTTGCGGATCTGACGGTCATTACCTGGGGCCTTCGAAAATCGGTCGGAGATACCCTGTTTTACAGGGATGAATCGGGCAAAATTCTAAAAATTAAACTGATGGGTGGTTTGGACAACTCGGTTTTCCAGGGGAACATCCTGGTTTCCGACAGCCTGTTGCGTTGTTATTACCCTTCAACCGTTGGTACACGCATGATGCTGATCGATGGTCCGTCAAATCAAGTTGATACTATTTCGCAAAGGCTTGAATCGCTGTTCCGGGATTATGGATTGATGACAATCCATGCATCCGAACGACTTGCCTCCTTCAATGCGGTGGAAAACACTTATCTGTCGGTGTTCATGCTGCTCGGGGGACTGGGTATTGTTATCGGCACCATCGGATTGGGTATTGTGCTTCTGCGGAATATATCCCAACGAAGGCATGAACTGGCTCTATATGTTGCATTGGGATTTCACAGGAAATTTATTTTCAAGATGATCCTTGCTGAACACCTCCTAATACTTTCATCGGGAATCCTCCTTGGGCTGATAGCCTCCATACCGGTCATTCTGCCATTGCTGATTTCCCGGGTTAGTTCCATCCCCTGGATATTTATTTGTGGAATCCTTATGATGGTCGCAGCAAATGGTTTTCTATGGATATATTTCCCCGCCCGAAGGATATTAACTCAAAATCCACTGGTCGGATTACTCACGGAAAAAGATTAGATCCTGAACAGTTGGATAGTGTTTGTATGGATGGCACAAGCCTTAATTCAATTTCAGATCACCACTCACAGTCAATACTATTCCAGGGTTGATATGCAATTCACCGCCTGGTGCTACAATCACTTCGCGGCAGCTCAATCCCGGATTCCTGACCACGGGCATAAAAGGGGTTGAAGCCGGAATCAGTGCATCATCATTCCAACCGGGGACCCCGACAGGCGACCAGTTCCCGGCTACATTCCAGTCATCGCTTAAGGCTCCTGTCCAGGTACGGAAGGTACTACTGTAATTAAAGGTGGTATCCTGAACAATGCTCCAGTTACCTGCAGCATCCTTTGCCCTTACCACCAGCAACCGGGTACCCTGGGCCATCCCGATGGTATCAGGACTAAAACGGGCAACAACAGAATTGGAAGAGGTAATACTAACCGGAACGCCCTTCCCGAAACCAGGATCGGTATCGGTGAAATATTCCATACCATCAATCGGATACTTTGTTTCGGGAACCTTACTAAAGATATATTGCTGGAGGATACTCCAAACACCCGCCTCATTCCTTACACGCACACAGAGAAAATGAACACCCTGGTTCAAACCTGAAGTGGAGGGTGAAAAAACTGCATTTACCTTTTGCCCGGGCGTAACCGGTATCGGTATGGCACTTCCAAAACCGGGGTCAGTATCAATAAAATACTCCATACCTGTGATCATGGAGCCTGTAGCCATTGATAAGTCAACAAACGGGTACCAGGAAAGAACACTCCAACGCTTCTTCAAATCCATAGCTCTGAGACACAAATAATGCATCCCCGCACCGCTAACAGCTGGATTGATCTCGAAAGAAACCGATATCTTTGAACCAAGGGTATATGAGACCGGGGTGCCGCTTCCGAATCCCGGATCGGTATCAACAAAATATTCGAGCAGGCTGAGGTTGGCCTTAATGTCCTGCACTAAAAACATCGACCAAGAAAGAACACTCCAGCGGGATTGTGAATCTTTAGCCCTTACACACAGGTAATGCAACCCTTTTGTCAAACCGGTCGTGCTGATATTAAAGGTTGTAGTCACGGCAGAACCCGCAGCATAACTGACGGCAGTTCCTTCACCATATCCAGGGTCGTTATCAAAGAAATATTCAATCCTGCTGATATTTTGTCCGAAAACGATAGCCTGTGTAAGAACAGTCAGAAAAATGATTAAACACCGTTTCATGATCAGTGACTTTTAGCCTTGACCGTTACCTCTATTCCGTTCATATTCAGATACCAGACAGAAGGACCGGATACCATTCCCGAGAGGATATACGGATAATTTCCGCCGAACATACCACAATCTGTTCCGCCAACCCCTGCTCCAATGGCCGGCGATCCGGCCTTCAACTTGTATTGGCCATCGCTGCTACCGGTAAATTCAAATACAGTCGTCATATCAACATTTTCCTGGTTACCATTCGTAGTTCCAAATTGGGTTGAAGCACCAATGTTGTTCTCAACAGTCGAATTTTCGCTGAAAAACAATGGAGATTGACCTGCTGTTAATGTGCATATATTGTTCCTGAATACCGAATTGCGAATACTCACTTTCCCCAGGAATATGTTGTTTAATACTGTAGCGGAAGCATCGGTCTGTATAAAAAAACACACTTCATTCCAGGCAGATTTTATTATAACATTATTTGCAACCAGTGCATTCTGCGTATTAGTCAGCGAAAGGGTTGTTATATAATTACGGATAATGACATTTCCTGATCCGCCGGAATTGACACTCATTCCTTCTATTCTATTGTTTTCCAGGGTAATACCAGATGCACCGAGATCATTGTATGTGTGTGTAAAGGTCATTCCTCTCACGATGGTCCCATTTGAACCGGTACTGAATGTTGCCTGATCAAAAGAAGCAGGTTTCAAATCGGCTTGTGTTGAATCATTTTCACCAAGGAAATAACCCGGACCAATAATAACAAGTCTTTTTACAAGATACAAACCGCCATAGGATAACATCGAACTTTCAAAGTACATCGTATCTCCGTTTGAAACAAGTGGCGAATTTACCGCAGCGTTGGCTGTGGTGAAATCGGAGGGTATCCCCGTATTGTTTACCCGCCATTTTTTCGCATAAATCGAATTCACATTTAAACATAAGATCACAAGGATCAAAAAAAAGATCATTTTTTTCATGGTACCTAAGGTTTAGTATTAATGGAGTATCCCGGCCATCGTCGCTGCCGGCTTTGAAAAACAAAACGGAATGAATGCAATATTAATCAGGAAGAAGAGGAGACATGCAGCATATATAATTTCCATGGGAAGCGGTATGAGCAGGTTTGAGATCCGGATGTTTAACCAGACTATACAAAGAAACAACATTTTAGAACAGCAATAAAAATTATTTTTCGATGGGCATGCTCCGATTTAAAATTTCCAACCAAAACAACAATTTTATTTCCGCACACCTGTGCGTTTTTTTCACTTTTAGCCCGATTCTTCTTCCATAACATATACATGAATTCCCCTTCTCAACAAAATATTTTTTTTCGTTTTATTTAACTCATTTTATGCTAGTTAAATGATTAATTATTATAAATATTCTTCACGGTTTTTATTTTGGCCTTCTTTTTGTAATGCCAATAAGCATGAAAACGATTCCACCATATTTGAAAGCGATTTTTTTTGTTCTTTTGCTGACTATGTTCTCCATGGTCACAAAGGCTCAAAAAGTTTTCATGGTATTTAATGGAAGCGGAGTTCCCGAGGAACTTACTCTTGTCGATTCAAATGGCGTTAAAATAGGGTATTCAAATTTTTATAACAAGAGTGGTATTTTAACAATGTCGCTCATGTATAAAAATGGGGTTCCAAATGGTCAATGGTCACGTTATGATGACAAAACCGGTAAAATAAAAGAATCATTTGTTTATGTAAACGGTAAATTAAACGGTGAACGCTGCTGGTTTGATGAGTCTGGTAACGTTATCCAGCGTGTAATGTATAATAATGGCATCAGGATTAACTTCCCAAAGGCTGAAAATTTATGGGCTTTGGAAGTTGTTACCCCCACAACAGTTGGCAATGCTTTTCGCTTTGTAAGTATTAGCCCTGCACAGAGTTATATTAATTACGCCTCCGTTTACCCATCCTGTTAAGCTGCTGTCTGCTTGTTTTTCCTATTCCCTGACTTATTTCTGCAGTCACATATTTCAAATAAATTACCATTTTATCTGAAATTTAATTCTGATAAAATGGTGGTTTTTCTTTCTACCAGAGGAGTTGATTCCCCAAAACACCAATCACTTAAACCCTGTCCGATTTTAATACAGGTTATTCGTGAGTTTTCGTTAATTTCGTCAAATTGTTTTCGGGACACAGTTTAATCTCTATAAAACCCCAGCCTTTAACATGGAACATGAGGATAACCACCCAGTAACTGAAAATCTGAGGCTCATTCAAGAACTTAAGGAATCCAAAAGGGAACTTGAAAGGGAGAATGAGGAGTTACGGCATTTATGGGCAAAGACAGAAATTGTCAATAACAAGTATACAGGGTTATACGATTTCACCCCTACGGGTTATTTTATCCTTTCTCCAAAAGGTATGGTTATAGAGGTTAACCTTAGCGGGGCAAGATTGTTGAATAAAGAACGTCAACTATTAAAAAGCAAATGGTTCGGTTTTTTTATTTCAGACGATTCGAAACCGGTTTTCAATCACTTTCTTAACACGGTATTTAATTGCAAGGCCAAAGAATCCTGTGAAGTGAAATTATCTGTCAAGGGAAATACCCCGCAATATGTTTACCTCACTGGAATTACTTTAGAAAATGATGAGCAATGCTTCGTTACAGTGATTGATATCACTGACCGAAAACTTGCAGAATCACAACGTGACCAGCAATTGTTTTTTTCTACCGCATTGAACAAAATTGCTGAAATAATTATTTATCATGATACCTCTTTCGAAATATTAGAAAACACCAACCGCATTATCGGTGAAACCCTGCAGTTGGACAGGTCGCTGATTTATGATGTTTCATTCGAGAAAAACATCATTACCGGTTTGTGTGAATGGTTAAAACAGGATCATGCGGATATTGCCGCAACCAAAGCCCAATATCCTTTGGATATGTTTTTAGCCCCGTTTACCGAAATCAAAAAAACGCAAAAACACCTTGAAAGTCAATTTAATGCCATAGGGGAACATTTCATCAATGATGGTTCAGGCAGTATTTTGCACGAACGGTTTAAGATTAAAAGTTTAATTTGGTATCCTTTTGCTTTTTATAAAAATGGATATTACCTTTTTACCCTGAATCAAATTCTGGAGCAAAGAAGCTGGAAACAGGAAGAGTTTGCCTTTCTTGAATCCGTTGCAAAACAAGTGAGCCTTGCATTGATGAAAATAAGGCTTATTGAAGAAAGGAAAGTTGCCGATGCGGAACTTCTGGAAACCCTGTCAGAATTAAAAAAGAGTCAGAAAATCGGAAAATTAGGCAATTGGAAATTAGACCTTCCCACCAACCTTTTTACTGCTTCGGAGGAAGGCTTGAGGATAATGGGGTTTGATGCCGGAAAACATCCAAAATTCCAGGAAGTATCGGATTGCATTCACCCTGAGGATCGTGAGTACACATCCCAGGTTCTAAATAATGCTTTAATAACCGGCAAGTCCTATGCCATCGAAATACGGTTCATCAAAAAAGACACGGGTGAAATCCGGCATATCCTGTCCTCCGGGGAAATACAACTTGGGGCAAACGGTGAGCCTGCTGCGATATATGGCACAAATCAGGATATCACAGAGCGTAAACAATCAGAAGAGATATTGCTGCAAACCCGTCTGAATTATGAAACTTTTTTCAATGCGATCGACGATTTCCTGTTTGTGCTGGATGAACAAGGCAAAATAATACATACGAATATTACTGTTATTGATCGTCTCGGGTACACAAAAGAAGAACTTTTTGACCAATCAGTACTTTTTGTCCATCCCCCTGACCGCCGTGAAGAGGCAGGACGGATTGTGCAGGAAATGCTACTCGGGGTTAAAGCTTGTTGTCTGGTCCCCATCATTTCAAAATCCGGCATTGAAATTCCAGTGGAAACGAGGGTTTCACATGGATTCTGGAATGGAAAACCTGCCATTTTTGGTGTTTCCAAGGATATTTCAAAACTCAAACTGTCGGAAGAAAAATTTTCAAAGGTTTTTTATCTCAATCCTTCAGCATGTGGGTTAAGTGACATGAACACTTACAGATATAGCGAAGTAAATGAAGCATTTTACACGTTGCTTGGATTTGACAAGGATGAGGTGATTGGTAAAACGCCAGTAGAGTTAGGCATTTTAAACGAGGAGACCGTGAATGCGCTCCAACTTCAGGTAAGGAAAGGCGGGATCACAACAAATCTGGAAACCGTGTTAACCGCCAAGAACGGAAGTATCAGGCATGTCCTGCTATCGGCAGAGGTTATTCAGGTTCAGGATAAAAAATTCCGGTATACTGTTGTTCATGATATTACCGGGAGAAGACAGGCAGAGGATGAAATCCGAAAATTGAACGAGACCCTTGAAAACCGCATAGCTGAGCGCACCGGCCAACTGGAAGTCTCAAATAAGGAACTCGAAATTCACACAAAGGAAGTTGAACAGTTTGCATATATTGCTTCCCACGATCTTCAGGAACCACTGCGAACACTTACCAACTACACCGAACTTATCAAGGAAGAGTATGCAGCTAAACTTGATGAGAATGGCCTTAAATATCTTAATTTTATATACAATTCTGCAGGCAGGATGAAAGAGCTTGTTTCAGGATTGGTTGATTATTCTATTATTGGAAAAGAAAGTATAAAGACAACTGTTAACTGTAATACAATTGTAAGTGAAGTGGTGTCGGACATGGAGGATTTCATCATAAAAAGTAAGGCAATCATCACGTTCCGGGAACTGCCCACCATCACCGGGTTTGCCTCAGAGTTGAGATCATTGTTCCAAAACCTGATAAACAATGCCATCAAGTTCCAGACAAAGGATGTGGTCCCGGAAATAAATATTTCATCTGAAATAAATGGAACCGAATGGCTCTTTTCCATCAAAGACAATGGCATTGGCATTGAAGACAAGAACAAAGACAAGATTTTCATTATTTTCAAGCGGATGCACAACCGAAGTGACTTCCCCGGAACAGGAATTGGTTTGGCACACTGCAAAAAGATCGTAGAAATCCATGGGGGCAGAATCTGGGTTGAATCAGCCATCGGCGAAGGGAGTGTTTTTAAGTTTACCATTCCCAAAAATTAACCCCACGGACAGTTGGGAAAACTGAACTATTTGTTATTGCTGCAACATCAAAGGCAACGCAAGCAAACAATCCATAGCCCAGAAAGAAGATTGGATCAAACGACCTTCTATTGGGATCAATAATAGGTAACCTCCAAATCGCAGGAGTTTGATTCAATGCCACTGCCCCGGACTTTTCTGGCAATTACCCGGTTTCTTGAATCAAATGTGTAGGAGTAGCTGGCTGATTGCGGGATCGGGCTGGAAATGGCGGAGGACTTGAGTAAATTAACATTTGATTTACCCATAAAATTCATTCCCTGGTTAACGTATCCTAGGGTGTTTGCTGTGTTGGAAAAGTAACTGTAGGTTTCTGTCAGGGAATCGGCATAACCGAAAGTATACCATATATCCAGTGAAACCCGGTTGCCTTGAACAATTTTCCATTTATCAGTTACTGTGTCGCCCGAAAGGTATGTGTTTACTTCGATCCGGTAACCCTCTGCATCGTATTTACTGACAACTGTTGACAGGATAGAAGAATCACCCGGCATGCCATAGCCGACATGAAGTTCTGATACCGCAAATCCGGCTGCATCGAGGGTATAGATGTTTCGTCCCCAATGGGTATTTTGTGCAACAGTTATGTTGTCGAAAACTGATTGCGGATAATATTCATACTTATGGACAAATGCTTCGCCGACCGGCGAGGTCTGAATTGACAACTCAATAACCCTTCCTTGTGCATCATACTGATATTTAAACCATCCAATGGTATCACCTGTTGTAAAATCAGTATAGATCATGGATTTGATCCGCGCAGAGGAAGGATTTTCCGGTTCCTGGGAATCAGTGCCTTTTTTACATGCAAAAGTCAATATCGACAGGGCTGAGAGCAGAAAAAACCACTTTGTCATTTCACCAATTCTTAATTTCATTTACGGCTACATGAAACTCATCCATGATTTCACGAAAGATCGCAGCAGCAGGCCGGATGTCGCCAATCATGGCCGATATCTGCCCGATTTCGAGTTCCCCTTCATCGATATTGCCATCGAACATGCCAAGTTTTGCCCGCCCCTTCCCGAGCAATTCTGTCAACAATTCCGGTGAAGCCCCTGAATTTTCAAGTTCGTGCACTTTCTGAAAAAAGGAATTTCTGATCAGACGCACCGGCCCAACCTTTTTCAAAGCCAGGAAGGTGCCGCCATCACCTGTTTCAAGTATTTTTTGTTTGAAAGCCTGATGCGCCGATGATTCTTCGGAGGCTACAAAGCGGCTTCCTACCTGCACCCCGTCGGCACCAAGGACCATCGCTGCCAACATGCCACGGCCTGTGGCGATGCCACCGGCGGCAATAAGTGGCAACTGTACCGCCTGCCTGACCTGCGGAATGAGGGTGAAAGTGGTGGTCTCCTCCTTTCCGTTGTGTCCACCGGCTTCAAAACCTTCCGCCACAACGGCATCAACCCCCGCCTGTTCGCATTTTATGGCCGACTTCACATTGGCGACTACATGAACAACCGTGATTCCGTGTTCTTTAAGGAATGTGGTATATTTTGCAGGGTTCCCGGCTGAGGTAAATACAATTTTCACCCCTTCACGGACGATAATGTCTAATTGCTCTTCAATCCGGGAATAGAGCATCGGAACATTTACACCAAAAGGCTTATCCGTGGTGGATTTACATTTTCTGACCTGATCTTCAAGCACCTCGGGTGACATCGACCCGGCGCCAAGCAACCCCAATCCACCGGCATTGCTCACGGCTGAAGCAAGCCTCCATCCACTGCACCATATCATCCCGGCCTGAATGACAGGGAAATCTATTCCGAAAAGGGATGTGATCCGGCTTTTCAAATGGTTGGGTTAAAAATGCAGAACGATACGCGATTTATTGTCCCTTTTTGTAAACAATTGACACAAGCGATTTATCATCTCCTCCCATATTCACCGTAAGTCCGTAGGGACGACCGGCAGGGATTTCAACCTGAGCATCGCCGGCCTTTCCGGTGAGCTGTTCAAGAATGGTAACCGCCTGGTGTACACCAGTGCCTCCGGTGGGATGTCCCCAACCAATGAGGCCACCCGTTGTGTTGATTGGAACACGTCCGGTACGTCCGGTATGGCCTTCGAGGATATAATCAGCGCCTTTGCCTTTTTCAGCGAATCCGATCGCCTCCATGCACATCAACCCGGCGATGGAAAAACAGTCATGAATTTCGGCTGTACCAATCTCTTCACGTGTGATCCCCGCAGATGCCAATGCTTGTTTTACTGCCTCTTTGGTGGTACTCAACTCGGCCGGATCAGATGGTGGCTTGGTGATATCTTCTTCCAGCTGCCCCCAACCCAGTACTTCGATGGCATCGCTGACAGGAATACCACAGCGTTTCAAGCCCTCCTCCGATACGATTGCAATGGCAGAAGCACCATCGGAGACTTTTGAGCAATCGAAAACATTCAGGTGATCGACAAATGATTTTCCGTTTGGTTCCATCATGGCGAGGGCTTCCAGATCTTTGACTGTATTGTGGTGTTCCTGCGCCGTTGGGCAAAGGCGGGCATTTTCAATGGCATTTCGGAACCAGCGGGCCATGGCCTGCCGGGTTTTCTCGCGGCCATATTTTTCAAAATAGGAGCCGGCCCGGTCACTGAACTGTCCGGGGAAAAAATAGGCATGGCCAGCTTTGCGGTTCTTAAACCAGCCGGCACCAGCCAGATAGTCGGCGCAATAGATGGCCTTCACCGTATTTTGAACTTCCACACCGATTACGAGGACGACTTCGGCTGTTTCAGCAAGCACACTTTTGATTCCGCTCATAAGCGCCAATCCACCGGTAGCACAAGCCCCTTCAACCCTGATGGCGGGCTTATAACGCAATCCGTCATCCACGTAAGGGAAAAAGGCGGCAAGGTTGGCCTGACGGTTGAACCGTGAAGCCATGAAATTACCGATCACGCATTCGTCAACGTTTTGCGCTCCGCCTATTTGTTTGAGGGTTCCCTGACCTGCCTCCCTGATATATTCTTCCAATCCCGGACGGTCCTTTTTCGGGTTGAACTCTTTCCGGCCTGTTCCCATGGAAAGGGTATTGTATCCGGCAATCATGTATACTTTTCTTCTCATAATTATAAATTTTTACCTCGCCCCTACCTTCCCGGATAAGAGGAAGGACAGATTAAGGAAACTATCATAAATATTTATTTATCGGGCCATAGGCATGAAAAAATCCTGTAAGCATCACGGTGTTCACATCGTTTTCATTCAATGCGACCCCTGAATTGATCAATTGAAGGCCAATGGTGTTGGAGCGCACCACATAAGCCCTGGCCAGTTCTGCACCCATGCTTTCTGCAGTTTTCAACAGGGTGAAGTAATCTGTCAGAATTTCATGTTTGGCTTTGTGACCTACCACTGTTTTCCATGCAGGTGCCGGTGGCATGTCGCCCAGTTTCTGATCAACCTTCGATTGAAAGTCACTGATGGGCACATATACTTTTGTTCCGGGATCGTAAATGGCAACCGGCCTCCCCTTTTCATATTTCAGTACGCCATCTTTCTGTGAACCATCCGAAAATTGCCCTCCCTTTACGCCCTGTGCCAGCAGATTGTCAAGAAGCGGACAATGCAGTGTTTCTTCCTTCAGATGACGGGTCATCACCGACATGATAAAACTGCAAACATCCACGCCAACATAGTCAATGAGCTGGAAAATGCCCATGGGCCGGACAAGATAATCCTGGCTTACTTTGTTCATGGCGTAAACAGCTTCCACGTAAGAGAGATCCCTGCAAAGATTTTCAACCTCTGCCGAAGCATAAAGAATGTCGCGCATAAAATGGCCATTCCCGATAAAGCCGGCTACATCGTGTGAAGGTACAACCACCTTTCGCAGATTTTTCGCATAAGCCTGGGCAAATGCCTCCACCTCGGGAAGCGTATGCTCGGCTTTGATAAGCTCAACCAATTTCTGGACAGCAGGAGGATTGTAAAAATGGAACCCGATGATTCGGCCATTCAACCCGGCACCTTCATCCAGTTTGGTGATTGGGATGGAGGAGGTATTGGTGAAAAACCAGGGCTGATGAGGGTTATTAGCAGAGATTTTCGAAAAAATGCTGATTTTCATCTCAGGGTCCTCCTTGATGGCTTCGAACACCATATAGGAATCATAAGCCGCTTCCATCCTTGTGGTGGTCCGGACAAGGCTGATCACATCGAAAATATACTGGTCGATGATCTCATCGTTGTCGATCAGATCGGCACGGTGGGCATAAACTTTACGTAAGCCTACCATTTTTTTCTCGGCCATCTTCAGCACCTGAGCCTTCAGGTATTTCATTACCCCTGCCAGGGCCTCATCTGAAACATCAATGGCATTGAGCACAAAAGGCTTGCCTTTATTTTCAGGTTTCAGACTGATATCGGCCATTTCAATAGCCGTGAGCAGTAATATACCGCTTCCCATTTTTCCCGCAGCTCCCAGCACCGAGACATGCTGTAATCTTTCTTCGTAGGACATATTTTATTATTTTGAATTTATTTCAACAACCTCGTAAATCAAAAATCGTAAATCGTAAATTAAAAAATCACCACTCCGGTTTTCGTTTTTCCAGGAAAGCTTTCATTCCTTCTTTTGTGGCTTGATCGTCGAACTGTCTGCCAAATTCGATGGCTTCCAGCTCTGATGCCTCCTGAAAACTTTTTGCAATGCCAGCCCTGATAATTCTTTTGGAAGTGACCACCGCCTGCGACCCATTCCCGGCAATTTTTGTTGCCAGTTTCATCACCTCAACCATCAACAATTCCGGCTCGGTTACCTTCTGAACAAGGCCAATGCGAAGGGCATCATCGGCTGAAATTGTATCAGCGGTGAGGATCAGGTACAAGGCATTTCCAAGGCCTGTAAGTCGCGACAGGCGCTGAGTGGCCGCATACCCCGGAATCATCCCCAGGTTCATTTCTGGCTGTCCGAATTTGGCCTGTTTGCTGGCGATCCGAAAATCGCAGGCCATAGTCAATTCACAACCACCACCAAGCGCGTACCCATTCACGGCCGCAATAACGGGAATGCGAAGTTGTTCCAGCCTGTCGAATGTACGTTGTCCAAAAGTGGAGAATGCGTATCCTTCATCAGAGTTCATGTGAACCATCTCAGCAATATCGGCACCAGCCACAAACGCTTTTCCCTCCCCGGTGATCACGAGCACTTTCACATCGTCACGGGGTTCGAGGTCATCGAGGAAATGGTTAAATTCTTTAAAAAATCTAGTATTCAACGCGTTAAGTGCAGCAGGTCTGCTGATGGTCACCACGGCAATACGATCAGCAATCTGGATTTTCAGGATTTGATAATTCATTGTTGTTTGGTTAATTGTTACTGTGTTTTCGCGATCTAAATTTAATACAATTTCTGAATGCGAAAATAAATTTTGCTAAAATTCTGCACTTATTGAACGATAAACCGGGTCACTGAAACCTGATTGGCTGTTTGCAACTTCATGAGATACATTCCCTTTGGATAAGAGCTCACATCCAATTGCCGGGTTACTTTTTCCTTTCCGTCCGGAAGGATGGTCACAGAATATACCTGACGGCCTTCCAATCCGGTAAGGGTAAGCAGCGCTTCATGTTGCAGGCCGGTCACAGTAACCAACACCTTATCATGGGCGGGATTTGGCTGGACAACCATACCAGGTTCCCTGCCAGGCTGCTCAGCGATTCCTGTACAGGGATCGAGTGTGATATGCATCATGCTAGTTGCCTTGGTCATACAAGGAGCAAGCGGCCATACGATGAGTTTTAAATCTGCAGAGCCGGAAGTTTTATCGCGGATTCCCGGGATATAGGCGGTTGTAAGAGAGGATGGATCGGTAAAAACACCATCACCTGTACTGCCCCAGAGAAACCGGAGATATCCGGTTGCTGTGGCATTCACCGGAATGGGTGAAACATACCAGCATACGATGGTATCATTCCCTGCAAAGGCCGTAGGTGCAGGCACGATGCGCATTTCCGTGGTATCATGCCTGATGGCAGTACCATCGCTGGTTACCGCAACGTATTTGGTTGTTTGAAGCGGTTTGACTTTGGGTTTTTGCAATGTTGAGGTAAACCCCGCCGGAATGGCTGTCCAGGAATAGGTAAAGGTTCCACTCCCGCCATATCCATAGGCATGGAGCTGGGCAGAATCAGCAGTTGCACTGCAGACTATCGCCGGAGTGCAGGAAGCTGCCGAGGAAAACACATTGGCAAAAGTATATGAAGCAATACGTGTTTGCCAGCCACTTGACGAAGAGGTGGCATAATACTCCGTTGTATACCAGAAGGTTGTCGGATCAGAAGGATCTAAACTGAGGGAGCTGTAATCGCCCCAGCGGCTACGGCCACTCCAGATACCCTGTTGTGAGCCTCCTCCGTTTACGATTGTTTTTTCCATGATGGACATCTGGTTCAACGGATCATTTTTCAGTCTTCCGGTATAGCGGATCCCAGGATAAACGGTAGTACTGGAAACCGAATACCCCATCGAAATCGTCCCTGCCGAATCTTGTGCAATGCTGCCCATCCATCGCGAAGTATTGTCGGGCGAATAGGTCGCCTGCTGATAGATGCTCCACGATGCTCCCGTATTTCTCAACTCATACCAGCGGATACCTGCAACGCCTGCTCCCGCATTCACTGAATGGTTCATCACCATGGATGAATAACCATTGAATTTTCTGTATTGCAACCGGTACATCAGCCGGTCACCCAGTGTTTCAAGCAGTTGAGGTGAGCCCTTCTGCGGAATGCCGTTGCCCCATCCCAGGGAGGTAAATGGGTTTACATTCAGATAAACAAGGTTTCCAAAGGTTGAATTGGCAGGTGTAATAAAGTCGGAATGAAATTCATAAATACCAAGGCGCTGGGTTCCACCTGTTCGGATATAGGTAAAATAGTTTGGGGTGCCCATCGCTGGGAATATACCGTCACAATCTGAGGGCAGCAATGAGATAAACCCATCTGATCCGGGAGGCAGTGTGAACGAAATCCGCTGAGCATCCGGATTTCCGGCAAGCATGGCTGTACGGTCGTACGAGTAAGCTCCGTTTCCGACCCATCCTGCCCCACCGGCTCCAAAATTGTTTGTCGTCATATAATAGGCATCCGGCCAGATTCCGAACTTGGGATAATCGGGCATGGCGCTGAATTCATAAACCCAACGGTACCAGCTTCCGGTCGGGTCAGGTGTTTGTGATACTGCGATCATCTGGTAAAAAGGTGCTGTTGATGAGCCGTTCGGGAGTGAAAATTGAGAAAAAAGCCACCGATTCGCTACTTCATCAAACAACACAATTGCGTCCCCATCATTGGAATTATGGGGCATGCCAGACCATACAGTACTGTTACCAGCCGGTCCGAAAATTCTCGCTCCGGTTTTGTTGTAAATGGAATAGGAGCAATTGATTACCTGAAAATAATGGTTGAACCCTACATCGCCATGGGTGTCGGGAGGAATGTAACCACCGAGGTTACCCATGCCATCGAAATTCTGGATGGTCGTATCCGACGGGAGACTGCCGAAATAGTCCTGCAATCCAGGATCTGCCGGCAGAACCTGGCCAGGCTTAAAGTTCGCTTCTCCGTTCAGATCCACATAGTTTTTAACGACGCCGTCCTTCCAGCTTCCGTCGGCCCGGGCAATGGCAGATTTCAGCATATCCTTCAGCGGAGGTGAAACATCAAAATAAATGGCCCGGTCGGCCGTTGGAACCATCCGGGTATCCTGGGCTGCTGCGATCCTGATCGCAAAAAGGACTATCATCAGGGTGTAAATGGTGTTTTTCATGTTTTTTCAGATTAAACGACAAAAATAGCGTTAATCTGTATTCTAAAAGGAACCTTTGAAAACTATTCACCACTTTATTGAAATTTGTATATTTTGTTCAGCGATAACCAACCACAAATTCCCATCTTATGATCCTGAAAACTTTTAGCACCGATACTGTCAAAGGTTTCATTCAAACCTGGAACGACCATACATCCGATGGTTTCCATCCCAATGCAGCTGTTATTTTTGCATCGGTTGCCGTTGATCTCCACGAAATGGTCTCTTTTCTGCAAACCATTGATATTAAAGTTTTTGGCTGCAGTTCTTGTGGCGAATTTTTATTTGACGATCAAAAACAATCCATTACGGAAGGGGGGTTGGTTTGCGTGATGCTGAACCTCATTCCGGGAAGCTTTGACATAAAACTAATTAACGGACGAGGGCAATCTTCTTTTGACCTGGGTAATAAAATCGGCCAGTGGGCTTGTGAGGCTTTTGAAAAACCTGCAATCCTGGTCCTTGCAAGCGGCCTTGAAACCGATGGGGAGCAACTTGTAGGGGGCATCCAGCATCTGGCCGGGAAGGATATCACCATGTTCGGGGGGTTGGCCGGGGATGATGCACGGTTTAAAGAAACCTTCGTATTCTCGGAAACAACACTGGAAAACAACGGTGCGATCGCCATGGTCTTCAACACAAAACAATACGATATTGAAGGCATGGCCACGAGCGGATGGGTTAGTATTGGTGCTGACAAGATCATCACACACTCCGAGGGAAATGTGGTGTATACCATCGATGGGGAGCCTGCCCTGGATGTTTATAAAGATTACCTGAATGTGCGGGATACAGACCTTCCCGAAATAGGGGTTGAGTTTCCGTTGCTGATAAAAAAGCCAGGTTCTCAGGATGTACTCCGGGCAGTAACCAATGTTGACATCGAAAAAAAGCTGCTGATTTTTGCCGGTACTGTTCCGAATGGGGCAGTGGTAACCTTCTCAAGTTCGCCCGGTTTTGAAATCATAGAATATACCCGGAAAAAAGTCAGGGAATTTTATGAAAAAAACCAGGAAACCGACGCATTGATCCTTTTTTCCTGTATGGCACGTCATAATGCATTGGGCCCTTCCATCTCAGAAGAAATTGATGAGGTATGGCAAAACTGGGCAAAACCCCTCATCGGGTTTTTTACGTATGGTGAAATCGGAAGCAATTATAATGCTGCTTGTGATTTTCACAACGAAACTTTCACAATGGTTTCTTTAAAACAAAAACCAGATGTCGCATAGGATCCTTTCGCTCATCGAAGAAATTTCCAGTATTGAAAATCCGGCAGATTTTGCAGGGAAGAAGAGACTGGTTATTGAAGAGTTAAAGAAAATCAAATCAGAACATGACAACCTGCACTTCAAATACGAGCGGTCAAGCAAAGAAAAAAGTATTTTTTCATCTCTGCTGATAAAAACTTCGGACGATCTGAAGAAGGTATCCAACAACCTGAAAGTAAGGGCTGAAGAACTCTCCACTTTGCTTACCACCATCCCGGCATACGTTTACTTCAAAGACACACACCTCAACTACATGCTTGTGAACCAGCCATTCGCAGAATTGGCAGGGATACCGGCAGCTCAAATAACCGGTAAAAGGATTCAGGAGGTTTTCCCGGGATATAAAAACGACGAATATATCAATAAAGAGGCTTCGGTGATCGAAACCGGGAATGCTTTATACGATATCGAAGAGGAAATTGAGCATAACGACAGGAAACGGTGGGTTTACAGCAACTTAGCCCCAATCAGGAATGCAGCCAATGAGATCATCGGTTTGATTGGCATTTCGTGGGATATTACAGACCGGAAATTACATGAAGAGGAACTCCGGCAGTCGAAAGAGCTGGCTGAGGCTGGCACACAGGCAAAAAATGAGTTCATCGCCAGTATATCCCATGAGTTTCGTACGCCGATGAATGGCATCCTGGGACTTTCGGAAATTTTGAAGAACACATCCCTTGCAACCGACCAGATGGATTTGTTGAAGGGAATTATTTCATCTGCTGAAAACCTGCTGGTGTTGCTCAACGATGTACTCGATTTTTCAGCCATTGAAGCAGGCAAAATGGAGATGGATTACCAACCTTTTATGCTTGACCGGGTGATGGAGGATATTTCGTTGGTGATGAAAATGAAAGCGGCTGAAAAATCACTTGGATTTGATATTTTCATCGATAAAAATGTATCAAACCTCATCATTGGCGATTCACAACGATTACGCCAGATTTTGATCAATCTTACCAACAATGCGGTAAAGTTTACTGACCATGGTAAAATTGAAGTGCATGTAAAACAGATTGATCATACACAGAATAAGGCAACCTTACGCTTTGAAGTGGTTGACTCAGGCATCGGCATTCCACCAGAAGCTTTGGATTCACTTTTCCGGGTTTTTTCACGGGTAAAACAGAATAAATCAAAACTGATAGCCGGCACCGGACTGGGTCTTTCGATATGTAAAAAGCTCACAGACCTGATGGGGGGCGGGATCGGAGTGGAAAGTACACCCGGGAAAGGATCCATGTTTTGGTTTTCTCTTCCCTTCACCTTGTCGAACCTTCACAAACAAAGAACCATTGTTGCTCAACCTGAAGAAACTACGAATTTCTTAAAAAAATTCGTACTGGTTGCTGAAGACAATGCCATAAACCAGCGCATTGTAAGTTTTCATCTGCAAAAAATGGGCTTCGGGGTTGATGTGGTCAGTGATGGAAAGGAGGCGTTGGAAAAATATCTTGCCGGAAAATATGACCTGATCATCCTTGACATTCAGATGCCGGTGATGGATGGTTACCAGGCGGCCAAAGCCATCAGGGAAGCCGAAAAAGGCACATTCCGGCATGTACCCATCATTGCTTTAACCGCCAATGCCATGAAAGGCGACCGGGAGTTGTACCTCGCAGCAGGGATGGACGAATATGTAAGCAAACCTTTTACTTACGAAATTCTCCAGCAGGCGATCAATGGTTTGCTTGGGTAAAATTTCCATAAAAAATCTTTGGCCCGGGATGCATCAAAGATGGATCACAATTGTATTATCCTTCTCATTCAGCATAGCTAAAAACAGTTCAGTCGTAATGACTGCCCCACCCTGCCGGTATTTATTATCTTCATAAGTGAACTCAACAGGTTTACCGTTGATGAAGATAGCATTGGGTCCAAAACAACGCTCCTTTATGACATAGTTGAAAGTGACAGGATAACCCATAAAATCTATAGAAGCAGATAATCCATCCAATGAAAAGGGAATGACCGGATCAAGGATGATCCTGCTAAATTCACTGCGCAATCCCAGCAACCGTGACACAATGAGGCCAATATAAATTCCCGGTCCGCTGGAATAAACACGCCATCCTCCCCTGAGGGTAATTTTCCCGGTTTTTATTTCTTCGTATCGCTCATCAGCCTCATAGCGGTTCTTAAATGCCACATCTGAACTGCTGTAATAACAATTTGACTGTCGGATATCCCCGCATGGAACGATATCCCTGTATGCAACCGGAATTGCCTGACGAAGCGCTTTTACAAAAGCATCGGCCCTGCCCGTAAGCGCCTGTGATTCGGCATAACGAATATGTTCATGAACATACATGATGCCTATTTCACGACCAAAGAATGTACTGCTTTCGGCTCTCTGAAATAGTGTTTGTATCCCACCCTGATATTTAAGCGGACGATCCATCAACCTGGCGCCATCAGGACCCTTCAGGTGCCGCTCAATAATTTCCTGGTGGTGCTGCGCCTGTTCTCTGGTAAAAATTCCGCTGATAATGCCACGGTTCATTGGCAGGAGACTATAATGGATATTGGTTTTATGGTCGACCGGATGGAGCATCAGGCTGATGCTGTGGTCCTCTTCAACCAGGCCATATCCGGCAACTACCCCATCCCTTATCAAAAATGTGTTAAAATCTGCTTTGATCTGCCGGCAGATTTCATTCAATTTTTTCGCTTTACCAGCTTCACCAATGTTTTCATACACCACCTGAAATTGGGTGAATGCCTGATAATTCATTTCAACTGTCCAGCTGGATATCATGCGTTGCGCCAACTCCTTGCTGACAGGTTGCAGGGAATCATTCCAGTCACCGCCACCAAACGGGACCAGTGCAGTACCTGGAATAAATGAATGAATGATCATCTCAATCAGCCTGTCGATGTGTTCGCACAGTGTTGTTTTTTCACCTCTGTCCAACCCATTCTCATGATAGTATGGCAACATCTCATCAAGGATTTTCAAATCCCCGGTTATTTTGATATAATTACTTAGTGCAATGATACACCAGTAATAAACATCCCCGTGAGCGCTGTCGGCCCTTATATTGGAAAAGCTGTCGAACATCCACCATTGCGGCCATCCGCCATCAGCATTCTGATTCGAGAAGATGATGCGCAAAACCTGTCGGGCCTCATCGTATTTTTCCATGCACAGCAGCAGGTCGAAAGGTCCCTGAGAGATATCCCGTGTACCCCATGCAGCCCCGCTGAATTGTTCCAGACCATACGGCGTTAAAAAATGGGTGAGTGCATTCATGCCATACCATGGCAAAATTTCACGGATCGCGGCAACATCGGTGTGGTCACCTTTTAAAGAAAGGTTCAAACACAAATCAAGCCATCCAGATTGGGCATCGCTGACATCTGAAAGCCACTGGTCATCTGGATTTTCGATTTGTACCCATTTTGCAGACGTACATACTTCACCGATAAAACTCATACAGAAATCGGATGTTTCCTGCAGTTCTATTATGAAAAAATTGCCCTGTTGTGGTTGATTATCAGAATACAGCACTTCTTCACCGCAAACTTTATACTCAGCATTGCCCGGCTGAACAACAATCCTGAACCGGGCATCCGGAAATTTTCCGGCAACCATGCTATCAGCTTCAGGCTTAAACAGATACTCCCCATTTTCATCCCCTGTAAGCACATTCCAGCCGTTAAGATCATCAAAATGATGTGTAACCAGCAATTTCACCTTTGGCCCACTGATAACTTTGAAGTCCATATTAACCTGTGGGGCTGTTTTTGAAGTCCAGGTGCGCACCTGAAAACAATCATCACCATGTTTATATATCCACCGGCAATGATTTAACCCGATTTCGAATGCAGAAGGCACTCCCAGTAAATATTGCCGGCCCCTGATCTCCACAAAAATTCGCTGACCTGTTTCCCGTGAAAGATTAAACTGACTTGCACAAACGGAAAGAAAAATATTGAAATTTGTATTTCCCTGTGTAAGATGTGAATTGAAAACACCAAAAGCATAAGCCGTGGTTGAAACAATATTTTCATCGGGGGCATTCCCTGCCGCTGCCTGCATGATGTGTGCATGGGGACGATCAACCGTTACTTCTTTGGCCCGTAAAACAACATGATTGTTTTGTCTGCAGAAAAATGAAAGCAACCGGCCATTTTCTTCTTCCCCATGACGCCGGTCCGTACCAAAAAAGAGTTTAAGTTCCGCTTCCTCCAGATCGTCAACCGGTAAAAAAGCTGAGGGATTGAATATGTTTTTCACGGGTTTAACCAATAACTGTGAACCTGGAGAAGGTAATTCATAGCCAAATTCAAGCATCAGGCCGCCCAGTTTATTCAAATCATCTGTGGAAGTGGCCAAAGGATGGTCTGGTAAGTAGCTGGCAAAAAACACACTTTGATGATGGGCCCCTTTAGCCAGGTCAAATGGATTTTCCTGCAAGGCAACCACAGATGATTCCCCTGAATATTCACCCCCGAGGATGTCTGCAAGAAGGCCATCAGGTATCCCTGTTTCCCGATAAGAAGCCCCGTAAAACTGCATGCCATCCACACTTGCAGCAATTGCTGAATTTTCACAGCCGAGCATCAACCATGGGTTACCAATAGATTCTTTCATGTTCTGGCGACAACATATCACAGAACCAAAGATTTTATCTTCCAGAATGCGTCGTTCAAGATATTGGCTGACATAATACTCGTTGACCAGGCCATCAGATATTGGTTTCAGCCCTGTATCCTGCATATAAATTAAATCAAGTGCAACATGGTCATTAGAGAGATTGCGAATATCTATTCGCCACTGCCAGCTCAAACTCGTTTTTGAAAGTTGCAGGAAACATACATAATCAAGACCATCCCAAATGCCTTTGACCATAAAAGCACCTTCACTCACCGAAAAATGACTGTTACTTTCCGGGCCCAGAAGTGGCTTGAACTGCAAAGGGTTTGTTCTCTTTCTCAGATACAAATTTGCGCCTGATGGTGAAAATGGGGTGGCAGATTTAAGACTTATCCTGATCGGGGCGACTTCAATGCGTTGAATGGAACCATTTTCCAGGAAATCAAAGGATAGTCCGCAGGAGTTTTTAATATTCATCAAAAATAATATTAACTTTCAATTCCTTTTTATGCTGATGACTGTAATTGAATGCAATCCGTTTTTCATCGCGGATCATTTTCATATCTTCACCATTTAACGTAGCATATTTGATCTGATGGATGGTTGCACCTTCAAAAACTATCTCACCGGCCAGATCACGGTCTCCGAAAAGGGTTATTTCAAGATGACCATTTACCCCGGCAACATCAAGAATATCGGAGGTACAGTGAAGAATATTTAATCCATCAGAAATGTTCAGGCAAACCGGTGTCAATATACTATACAATGCCGGCCATAACATTTCATCCTGTGAATACGGAATAGAAATAGCTTCACCACTTTCGGGGTGGGTATAGGTAACTTTGTCCGCCTGGTCCTCATTGTAGTAATTTCCAACAAACAGAAGTGCTGAACGATCATTGGTAAAACGTTCTCTTACAGCGATATTTCCATGGAGGGTTGATGCTTGCCGGAGTTTGGCCCCTGATCCCCTCAGAATTGCTTCATATACCGGCTTGTGCCCTTCCGTGTCAAATCCGATCCAGGCTCCCAGGTGAATCAGGGATCCGCTGCCGAGAGCCTTTTTAAATCCGCATGGAGAACCTTTGATCGTACGGGCAATCACTTCGGCACCGGAAAGTGATTCTTCAGAATAGGTGACCTGGGGATTGGCGCATTTAATATCTTTCATGTCATAAATATCTATCAATGGCGAATCAATGGTTTCAACTCCCGCTGGTGATATACAAATGATATCCCTTATGATGGTACATGGTCGCTGTGACATCTCACGGTCAGGCAGATAAGGAAAAATAACCAATTGACCACCGGCTTTTGCATAATCAACAATGGTTTGCTGATCCCTTGCATTCATTTCATCCGTAGCAAAAGCCCACACCTGCCTGTAGCGTCCCAATTCATCAGCAGAAGCCGTGCACTGATCAACCATATCATAATCAACATTCAGTATCTGCAGGACTTTCAGCAATCCATCGAAATATGCCGGCCGGCGGATGACGGAAGCTGTAAATCGCAGTTCACATGCCTTGTCAACAGGCCTTTCCAGCTCAGTTGCGTAATATGGAGGATAAAAAAGGATACATATTTCAGCTTTTCGTTTGGCATTTACAATAAGGCTTTCTGAGGTTTTTATCAATCTGCTCATTCGTTGAACCACCGGAAAGGCACTTGTACGTTCACCTTCTGCTGTGAGCGGGTTGAACCAGTAAAAAGTTTCCCCTGAATAGCCCTTGCGAGCCGGGTTGCGCCCCTGAGAAAACATATAATAGTTCCAGCCGGTCAACCCGTTGGCAACACTGGCCTTGTAGAAAAGTTCCATCTCACGGGGATTCGTTACCACATGATACTCACGGGATCCACTCTGGAATTCAGCAGCAAACTGCGGTTTGTTCCCCTGCATGGCAAACGTCACATCATTGATGATCCGGTCATCATGCATATTGCGGTAGGATAAAAATTCCGGAATGTGATCAACCCCAAAGATGATTTCACTTTTATCGCCAAACAAATCTTCGTACATGGTGATATTGACCGGAAATTCGTAGCCATTTCCATATATCCAGCCCGGAAGATTGTGAAACAACGGAACACTCACCCCTCTGGCTCTTATCATGGATGTCAGCATCCTCAAATAGTCGCCATAATAAACTCTCCAGAACGAGTGCCATTCAAAATCACGGCTGCGATCACCCTTTGAAGTGTAGGCATGGTTTCCGTCGGGGGGAAGATCAATTTGCGCAAAATCCCGGAAATTTGTCCCCCATAAAATATTCAC
The DNA here is from genome assembly GCA_903875045.1 of uncultured Bacteroidales bacterium. Lineage (GTDB taxonomy): Bacteria > Bacteroidota > Bacteroidia > Bacteroidales > FEN-979 > CAIVAT01. The sequence goes on along the minus strand of CAIQUS010000057.1, from coordinate 2,135 downwards.
CTCATCAATAGAGGAAAATTTACTGGTCATGTATGAAATGAAACGCTCTTTCACAGTCGGACAATAGTCCCCCTGTTTCGCCAGCCAGGAGAAAACGCCGATTTCATTGCATACCTGCATCATGATGACCGGACCACCCTTTGATATTTCGCGGGTACTGATGAATGGCATGACCTGGTCATACCACAAAGCTACCTTTTCCAGGTATTTCTGATTAAACAGGCTTACACCGTCGCTCCGGACTATTTCGCCTTTGCTGTTGTGCATTTTAACTTCGCAACCATGCTGTTCCATAAACCAGTCCGGAAGTCCGGCTCCGCGAAACTCCGCCAGAATGAATGGCCCTGGTTTTACAATGCAATTTAATCCATGGATCTGGCATCGCTCCAGCCATCCCTTCAGATCACGTTCAGGCGATGATGTGCCATCAAAATCAAAAACAGATTCTTCATTCTCATGCCACGCCCAGGGGATGTAAGTACTTACGGTGGTTAAGCCAGCCTCTTTTGCTGCTTCCAGATGCTTGTCCCACAACTCACGTTTGATCCTGAAATAATGTATCTCCCCCGAATTGAGAAACACCTTTTTATCATTCAGGAAAAAACTGTCATCTTTAATGCTGAATTTCATTGGTCACTTTTAATTTTTAATTTTTCAAGCTTCACGTGTCACGCTTCTTTGCCTGAGAAGATCCTTGATTTCATGACTTCGTTTCTCAGTAAGCGAGTAACGCAGCAAAAAGAAAATTGAAAAGATGCTTAATAACAGTGGCAGTCCGATTTCAACTACCCGCATCATTAACAACGTATAAGGAGTTTGCTGGGTGAGCGGCATGATGTCGCTTTCGATGGAGCCAAGTTCTTTTTCCATGGAATCCGGCGATGAGGTCGTGTTCAGATTTACGAGCCGGTTATTTACTCCTGTTACTTCCTGGATAAGCCTTTGATAATGGTTCTTGCTGTTTTTGGTTTCCAGGGATTTATCTTCCAGGCGCGACATGAGTTCAAAAGAACTTATTCTCGCTTTTACCATCTTCGTATGAAGCGTAAGCGGGATTGCTCTTCTAATGATGCTGTCAATCCCTGATGGTTGTATCTCCGACTTTGCTGTTTCAATTTGCGACTGCAACTGTTCCAGTTCAGCCATGGTTGTTTGCGTCGTTGACGAAGCACTTAACAGGGCATCTTTCTTCTGCTTTGGATATTCAGGAAGAAGTACGTTCGTCTCGTCCTGATTTTTTAATAGTTCTTTTCCCAGATAGGTCAGATATTCTTTTGATTCCTGAATCGCTTCAGAAGTCTGAGTTTTTGTATTCTCCAGCCACTCCTTATTGGCGCTGGTTACACCCTTATAGCCTTCCCAGTACTGAACCTTGCTGCGCATCTCCCTCACGCTCCCTTGTATCTTATCGACTTTGGTGACCTGGGTTTCGTCGAACATGGTAAAAACGATCAATGCACCTGCGACAAAGCTGGCAAGTGCGGAACCCATTTTTATAAACCACCAGAATACTGAGTAATAACTGCCCTCTACCCGGTATCCGGTCTTTAACTCTTCTTCATCACAGATATCGCCCACCATGGAGGATCCCAGGGTAAAGAAAAACAGCATTCCGGCGGAAAGCAGAAAAGTGGGGATAATGATCAGGTAGGGATATGTAGGGTTATAGCATACAATTTTAGATAGTTGCGCAAGACACATGAGTAAAATTGCAATGGTGAGTGTATTTCTTTTCCCCAGTTTCGGGCTGATCCAGTTGAGGGGGAATACCGCAAGGACCCCGGTGATGGCCCAAATGGTGCCGTTGATTGCGAGCATGTAGGCTCCTGCAACTTTATCTCCCCCGAAAACATAAAATATCGGAATGTATGACCCGAGCAGCTGGACAAAAGCAAAGCCCATGTTCAAGGTGAAAATTGTCAGTGTCAACATGATAAAATTTCTGTTGCTGGCAGTACGTTTCATGTCTTTCCAGAAGGGTGTTTTTTCATGCTTGGCAGCTTTTACAAAACCCGGTTCCCGCTATTTGAAAAACCACCAGAACGAAAGCGGGATCAGGTAGGCGGCGATCATCAGGGAAACGTATCGCATCCCGTCAGCTTCATTTCCTCCGGGTCCTTTGAAAATTTCCATGC
>CAIQUS010000056.1 GCA_903875045.1 uncultured Bacteroidales bacterium | reverse complement strand
GGTTTTCGTCGACAAATGCCATCATGGCAAGGAGGAAAACATTCTGTTTCCGAAATTGGTAGAAACCGGTATTCCCAACGAAGGCGGACCGGTTGGCATGATGCTGCGTGAACATGTAATTGGTCGTGGATACATCGCAGGATTTGCTGAGGGTACTGAGAAATATAAGTCCGGCGACAAGAAGGCCATTGCAGACATCACCGAAAATATTAGGGGATACGGTGAATTGCTTACATCCCATATCTTCAAAGAGAACAATGTCCTCTATAAAATGGCCGACATGCACCTTACCGCTCAGCAACAAACTGAACTCCTGGAAAATTTTGAAAAGCTCGAGGAGGAAGTCATCGGCAGGGGAGGGCATGAGCAGTATCACGAATTGCTGGTAAGATTGGAGAAGCAGTACCTTGTTTGATCAAAGGAACGATTGCACAAATTGTAGAATGCAAAAGCGAATAGTCAACCCAAATTAGTGGCTCATATTATGGAAAAAAATAATCTGGAATCGCGTAAAATAGGGGAAATTGTCACAGATAATTTCAAGGCTGCCGGAATTTTCAAAAAGTATGGTATGGATTTCTGCTGCGGCGGAAATTCTCCCTTGAAACAGGCGTGTGACGAAAAGAATATTGACCTGGCAGTTCTGGCGCAGGAACTAACCGAACTGGCCGAACAACCGGCCGACGCTGCGCACAATTTCAAGGAATGGAATCTTGGTTTTTTGTGCGATTACATTGTAAATACCCATCACCAGACAGTCACAAAGTTATTGCCCCAGGTGTTGGCGTACACCCGAAAAATTGCGGATGTTCATGGTTCGCATCATCCTGAGTTGCTTCAGATCGCAACGCTGTTTTTACAAATAAATGACGAACTTATTCCGCACCTGAAAAACGAAGAAGAGCTATTATTCCCGGCCATTAAAGATGCTCTCAATACCGGGTCTTCGCAATCAAAAGAAACCATAAAATCGGAAATAGCCCGAATGAGTAAAGAACATGAGTTTGCCGGAGATGCCATGGACAAAATAAATAAACTAAGCTCAGGATATCTGCTTCCGGGAGACGCCTGCAATTCCTATATGGTTGCTTTCAAACTGCTGGAACAGTTTGAGGATGATCTGCATATCCATGTTCATCTGGAAAATAATATAGCGTACCCTAAGGCATTGGATTTGGCAAAGTAATTAATTGGAAACCATTTGAATGTGGAATATCCCATTCATTTTTTTTCAAAGAGTTTCTCTCAAGGAGAAAACGTGGCAACAACGTTTTGTGCAGAGGTCATCGTGCAAACGCAGGTGCCTGTTCCAGTAAACCCTCCTCCGGACCATCCCATAAAACTGTACCCGACTTCAGGCAATGCTGTCAGTGTAACCACCGTACCATAGGGATAACTGGAGCTGCAGAAAATGCCACAGTTAATGCCTGCAGGAGAACTTGTTACCTTGCCAAGACCATTTCCTGCCAATGTTACCGTGAGGGGATAGGTATTTAGGGTAAAATTGGCGGTCACGGTTTGTGAATTGTTCATTGTGGTAATACACGTGCCCACTCCTGAACATGCACCTGACCATCCGGTAAAACTTGAGCCTAAAGAAGCTGCAGCAGTAAGTGTAACAGTGGTTCCGCCGGTGAAATTTGCACTGCAAGTAGAGCCACAACTGATCCCGGCCGGAGAACTTGTTACCGTTCCTGAGCCATTGCCCGGTTTCAAAATCGTAAGCGAATAATTATTAGGTGTAAATGTAGCTGTAACACTCTTTGCCATATCCATGGTTACTATGCATGTATTTGCAGCTCCGGTGCATGCTCCGCTCCAACCGACGAAAGTGGCTCCCGGATCAGGTGTGGCGGTAATGGTAACCAGGGTGCCGGTATTATAAGATGCAATGCAGGCTGCACCGCAATAGATGCCAGCAGGCGCACTTGTTACTGTTCCGGGACCAACTTTGGAAATCGTCAATGGGAACTCCTGGTGAGCGAAAGTTGCTGTTACGTTCTTTGCTGCATTCATGGCGACGATACAAGTGGTTGCTGATCCTGTGCAAGCGCCGCTCCAGCCTGTAAAAACAGATCCAGCAGTAGGTGTTGCGGTGATGGTGACCAGGGTGCCTTCATCAAATGTTGCTGTACAGGTTGCACCGCAATAAATTGCCAATGGAGAACTGGTTACCGTTCCGGATCCGGAGCCTGTTTTTGTTATGGTAAGCGGAAATGTGGTGTGTGTGAAGGTGGCAGATACACTTCGTGGTGCATTCATGGTGATCGCACAAGAGCCCATTCCAGAGCATGCTCCGCTCCAGCCGGTGAAGGTCGATCCCGCATCCGCAGTGGCGGTCAGTGTGACAACGGCATTGTAATCAAAATTTGCGGTGCAGGTCGAACCACAAGCAATTGCCAGCGGTGAGCTGGTTACAGTTCCGGAACCGGAGCCTGTTTTTGATACTGTAAGCGGATAGGTGAAGGTAGCCGTGACATTCCTTGCCATATCCATGGCGACGGTGCAACTGCTTGCTGTTCCCGAGCATGCGCCGCTCCACCCGGCAAACGAAGCCCCGGCATCAGGGGTAGCGGTAATTGTAACGAGGGTGCCGGAATTATAATTTGCACTACAGGATGCACCGCAAAAGATGCCTGCCGGGGAACTCGTTACTGTTCCGGGGCCAACCCTGGTTATTGTCAGCGGAAATTCTTCAATGGCGAAAGAGGCACCTACACTTTTTGCATTATCCATTGTGACAATACAGCTTCCTGTTCCAGAGCATGCTCCTGTCCATCCGGTAAAAGTTGAACCGGCATCAGGTGTGGCGGTCAGCGTAACCAAAGTGCCTTCGTCTAAAATTGCACCACATGTTGCACCGCAATAAATTGCCAATGGTGAACTGGTTATCAAACCTGACCCGGTGCCTGTTTTTGTAACAGTCAGCGGAAATGCATCGCGCGTAAACGTGGCGGTCACACTTTGCGGTGAATGCATGGTAATAATGCAGGAGCCCGTTCCTGCACATGCGCCGCTCCATCCGGTAAAGGTGGAACCAGGATCTGCTGCGGCCGTTAGCGTAACTTCTGTGCCGCAGTAATACTCCTCACAACAATTTTCCCCGCAGTTGATGCACACAACCGAACGGGAAACAGTGCCTGTGCCATTTCCGGCTTTGGTTATAATTAATGGAAAAACTAAACTGGCTGATAAAGTTGTTGGTGATGAATTACCACAAGCATTATAGGCCCACACATAGAGTAGTTGCGCCATGTTTGTGCAAGTAAGACCGGTTTCGGTATAGGTAGTGGAAGTCTGGTTATCAGTTGCAGTTGCATAATTGTTTACAGTATTATATTTATAACCTGATGCATCTGGCACTTCATTCCAGTTCCACTTAATTTGACTGCCTGATGCAATAGCTGCAGCAGCAATCGGTGGCGTAGCAGGGCCGGCAGTACAGCCACAACCAATCGTTTGCCATAAACTATTCACATAAAACTCCAGACAATTGGTCGTGGTATTAAAAATCTGTAAGCCGTCAACAGGGTCGATGATGGCATCGCGTTGAACGGTCGTCATCCTGGGGGGCAATAATCCTTTGATGGTCGATTTCACATCAAGCATTGCCGAAGGATCAGCCGGGCTGCCATCGGTGTTGATACCTACCTGGCAAAAGGTATATGCTCCCGGGATTGATAGGAGAAATCCTATGATGACCAAAAGTCTAAGTATATTTTTCATATCAGATAAGTTTTGATTTTAACAATGCCTGTATTTCAGGAAAGCCCAATGTTTTTGCATATTTCGATGGGATGTAGCCCCCAAGCTCAAAACAGGTAACTGTGGAAATCACTCCAAAATTCTCTTCCTTCTTCATTTGTTTGACAACGAATGCCTTACCCCAATAATGCCCGGTGTCGAGCAGTGCTTTGACAATTTCTATATTGCCGCTTTCGATGGCATAGTACATGGCATTTTTCCCTTCAACTTTGGTAATGCAGTTTGTTTTCTTGTTTAAAGACCTGCCATATGCATCTTCTTTGAGATTCACACCCTTTGCAATGAGAAATTTCACGGCATCGAGATGGTCATTCACTGCAGCCCACATCAACAGTGTGATCCCTTTTAAACTTTGTCCGGTGGTCATGTCTTCAATGTAAAATTCATCGTTGATATCGGCGCCTTTAGAAAGCAAGGCATCGATCACATCCACCTGTCCATTGCCGGCTGCGATGAGCAGGGGTTTGCCATAAAGAACAGATTCGATTTTCACATCACTCCCGTTGTTAATAAAAGCCAGGATCACCTCAGGCTGCACAATCGTGGGTATCACAACCAGTGCATCCATCAATGGAGTGTTTTTTAATGAATTTACCGCATTGATATTAACGCCTTTACCAACCAAAAACTTCACGATCTCATCGGGTGAAGCCATCTTGCTTTCATCCGGGTTCTTATACCAGTCGGGAATTGTCATACCATAATTTGTCAAAGAAGTAGCCATTACTTTATTATACTCTGTACGGGCTTTCTTCGACCTGCCTGAAGTGGCAAAATCACTCAAAAGATTCGCGCCTGAAATGGTATTGATCACATCGGTTTTTGCTCCTTTATCGGTGAGCATTTTCATACACTCGAGGCAGTTGGTGTTGGTTACTAAATTCGTGATCGCATAGGTAGTGACCGGATTCGCTTTCATCTTTTCCACCATTCCCTGCCAGGCTTTGATCATGGCCTTGTTCGCCGATTTTCCTTTAGCTTTTTCATCATCAATCATTTTTTGGATTCCGGCAGAAACATCCGATATGGCAGGTTTGTTGGGATCAGCTCCTGCATCGAGCAATGCCTTGATTACTTCCGGCGAGCCATATAAACATGCCTGTGCCAAAGGGGGATAATTACCTTCATTTACTTTGGCACCTTTCCTGACGAGGTATTGAACAACATCGCCAAAAAAAAGTGAAACGGAAAGCGGGTTTCCGGTTGCGCCTGCATAATTTACATCTGCGCCTTTTTCAACCAGTGATTTAACTTCGGTGAGATTGCCGGCAGTACAAGCCTTGATCAACTCGTCATTTTGTTGTGCGTTCGCTATGAAACATCCCAGCGTGAACACTAGTATTATTATCTTTTTCATGATTTTTCCATTTAGGTTGATTCTAAAACGGTAAATATATACCTTAATTCCATAATAAATACATTTATTGAAAATCTTATTCTCTGCGATTAAGATGTTGCGCTAATTGATCCGAGCAATAACCAGAAACCATAGAAGCGGAAATAGCCCGGATGAGTACCATTTTTGAATTTGCCAATTTGAGCAGTATTACTTCCTTTTTGGCTCAATTCCGAAGGTAAACCCTGCTTTTACCCGTTCGATCAATTCCGGTAAAATATCCTGATATTCACCAACAATACCAAAATCGGCATGGTGAAAAATCGGTGCTTTGGGGTTGTGGTCGATGGCAATGATCTTTTCAGATTCTTTCATTCCGGCAATGTGCTGGATCGCCCCGGAAATACCAATGGCAATATATACTTTAGGACGAAGTGTCTTGCCGGTTTGTCCTACCTGGCGTGCATATTCCGCAACGCCTTCGTCGACAACCGGGCGGCTGCTGGTCCATTCGGCAT
>CAIQUS010000055.1 GCA_903875045.1 uncultured Bacteroidales bacterium | reverse complement strand
TTCCATATTGGTTGTTTTTTTTACGATGAATTAAACATTGTTGGGAACGGAGAGCTTGTTCTTCGATGACATAAAGATACCACTTTTTTTTGAAACACCAGTATTATCAAGCCTTTTATTTAATCTGTCAAAGTAGAATTAATTTAGTGGGTCAATAGTGGCAACTGTTGATTATTAATCTTTCCTATTATTCACTAAAACAAAAAATCCATGAAAAAGTATTTAGCAGAATGTATCGGGACATTTAGTCTTGTATTATTTGGCTGCGGTGCAGCAGTTATTGGCGGAGAAAATTTGTCTCAATCCATCAGCGGAATTGGCCTTTTGGGAATAGCCGTCGCTTTTGGTTTTACCGTGGTGGCCATGGCTTATGCCATCGGAGGTATATCAGGGTGCCATGTCAATCCGGCGGTTACTATCGGTGTTCTTGTTGCAGGAAAGATTGAGTTGAAGGATGCTATCGGATATATTGTGTCACAATGTCTGGGTGCCATATTGGGGGCAGGGGTGCTCTATCTTATTCAAACGGGCAAACCAGGTTTCACCATGAATGAATACGCGCTTGGCTCCAACGGTTGGGGTGAAGGTTATCTTGGCGGGTATAACACCATGAGCGCTTTCATTATTGAAACTGTAATGACCTTTCTTTTCATTTTTGTGATTCTTGCCACAACATCCAAATTCGGCAATGGAGCCATGGCCGGACTGGCCATCGGTGTAACCCTGATGTTGATTCATCTCGTTGCCATTCGCGTAACCGGAACATCCGTCAATCCTGCCCGCAGCCTTGGACCTGCAATCTTTGCCGGAGGGAAGGCACTTGCCCAGTTATGGCTCTTTTTTGTAGCTCCCGTCATTGGTGCTGTTCTTGCAGCTTTTGCATGGAAATTTGGATTTGAGAAAGAATAATGCCAGCAAATTTATTAACCCTGAAAATCAATTCACCATGAAAACAGCTTCAATTTTTCTATTAACACTCTTACTCGGGCTGGGAATTCAGGCCCAGAACATTAAATTACCAGGTTCGGCTGATGTAAAAAAGGTGGAGCAGAACGTAAAAAGTGAGACTGGTAAAGTAACTGAACAAGCCAATATCGGAAATGTCATCAGCCAGCTGACCAGCAATATATCCGATGATGCTCTCACCAGTACTTTTAAGAAGAACAAGAGTGATTTTATCTCAAAAACCAACAATGTAAAAGATGCTGCCGGGGCTTCTTCTGCCTTGCAAACCTTACAGGGAGGATTACTTCCCACAGCGATGGATGCCGGCTGGGGTTCAGTCAAAGACAAATGGGTGAAAGATGCCAAAACAGCCAGTACCGTGAAAACTGTTGCCGGTTTGGCAGGTACCCTTGAATCGAATGTCAGCGATAAGTTTTTCAAGGGAAGCTGGGCCACAGCTCGTCCTGCATGGCAGGCGGCCCTGAGTACACTTTCGAAGTAACCATTTTATTCCTAAATAATCAAACTCCTCATCCTACCGGGTGGGGAGTTTTTTTTATGGGTGTTTCAATTTAGAATGTATATAAAATGATAGGATAAGATAATAGAAATAAGATTTATATGCATTTTATAAATCACATTTCACAGCCATATACACGACTATATTGTCAGTTATTAAAATTAAAATGAACCTGTTGCATTGACTTTCCACATTGCATGCACTATATTTGTTGGGGTGAAAAACACATCAACCATAATTGTATGTAGCTATGAAGACATTTTGCAACCACAACCTCCTCCTGAAAGTAGTCCTGATTCCTTTCTTAACCCTTTTTCTGCTTGCTGGGTCAAACATTGCCAAAGCACAATACGCTTCACCCAGTTACGTCTGTTACGGTTCACCCATTTACCTTTATTGTGGAGGTGGTCCGGGATGTGGCGTTCCCGGGGCTACTTACAGCTGGAGTGATCCGATGGGGTCTTGGACTTCCACGCTACAAGACCCAGAAATACCCACCAATAGTGCCGGGTACCATACCGGTGATTTCTATATGTCCATTATGTACCCTCCAATACAGATGTACGCCGGTTCCGCATTTGTGTTGGTTCGGGGTGCCATTGTGATCACTGGCGTTCCCTTTCCGTTGTCATGTGACGGGGGCAACAATGGATCGATAAACCTGACGGTATCGGGCGGTAATCCACCATACGCCTCCTATGTGTGGAGCAACGGTTCTTCGACTAAGAACATCAGTGGTCTTTCTGCCGGAACTTATACAGTGACGGTTACAGATGCAGCCGGTTGTGCAGCCATCAACTCATATACGGTTACACAGCCTGCGTCCATGGTTTTCTCTTCAACCGCATTCAGTAATGTTAAATGTAAGAATCATCCAAGTGGTACGATTGACATCACGGTGGGTGGCGGAGCCGGTACTTTGAATTATTACTGGTATTCCTTACCTGTTCCAGGTTCCCAGGGACAGGGCACCCCTCACGTTTTTGACCTGGATGCAGGAACTTACTTTGTTACTGTCAGTGATGCCAGCAATTGCAAATTGATCAAAAGTTGGCTTATTACTCAGCCGGCACAACTATTCAGTGCCGGGATAAAGACCGATGTCACCTGTTTCGGAGGTAACGATGGCACTGCCACAATCACTGGTACAGGTGGAACACCACCGTATTTCTACAGGTGGATAACCAATTCAACCGAACAGTTGATTACGGGACTTAGCGCTGGTATATACATGGTTACAACAACGGATGCAAACAGTTGTACCAGTTTAAACGGACAGTGGGTGACCCAACCATCTCAAATAACAATCCTGGGAACCACGCAGACAGGGAACTGCCAGGGAGGTGGCACCGGATCAATAACCACCACGGTAAGTGGAGGATCACCGGGAGTTTCTCCATTGTATACCTACAAATGGAATAACAACATGACGACTTCCGGGATCAGCAACCTCACAGCAGGCACATACACCATCACCGTGAAGGATTCCCATTCCTGTTCAATGATGAAGAGTTTTGTGGTAGCAGAAAACCTTCCAATCGCCATAATTACTGCCTCCATCACCCATGCAAAATGCTACAACAGCAGTGACGGGTCAATCCAGGTGTTTGCCAACGGAGGCACTTTACCCTATAGCTATCTTTGGAGTAACAATCAGACAAATGCCAAGGCATCAAATCTCGCCGCTGGTACCTATACTGTAACGATTTCCGATGCGGCAATGTGTACGAAGACAGGCAGCTGGCTTATCACAGCTCCGTCGGCAATGTCGGTCAATTATGTAGCAACCAATTTGATGTGCAATGGTGGTTCCAGTGGGAAAATAGACATTACCGTCGCAGGTGGTTCCCCTTCGTATTCGTACAACTGGACTGTCAACGCCAATCAGGGGCAGGGAACATCACACGTTTCAGCGCTGGCAGCAGGTAACTATACGGTAACCGTTACTGATAGTAAATCGTGTACGAAAATCCAAAGCTGGTTGATCACTCAACCCCCTCTGTTGTCAAGCAATGGTTTTGTGTCCGACATTACCTGTTATAGAGGCAGCAATGGTATAATCTCCGTTTCGGGGGCAGGTGGAACTCCCCCATATACCTATAAATGGAGCAATGGTCCGATTACACAACAAATCACCGGGCTTAGCGCAGGGTGGTATTATGTGACAATCACCGATGCTGCCAACTGTGTCATTATCACTGGTATGTCTGTTACCCAACCTTCCGAAATGACCATCACAGGTACACCGGTTTCGGTTTCATGTTTCGGAGGAAGCAACGGAACAATCACCACAACGGTTTCAGGCGGATCACCGGGAGTTTTACCAATGTATACCTACAAATGGAATAATAACCTCACGACTTCAGGAATTAACAACCTGACGGCAGGTATCTATTCTGTAACAGTGACAGACTCGCATAATTGTGTGATGGTCAAGAGTTTTGTGGTGACAGAAAACCTTCCAATCGCCATAACCACAGCCTCCATCACCCATGCAAAATGTTACAACAGCAATGATGGGTCAATACAGGTTTTTGCCAATGGAGGTTCCTTACCGTATAGCTATCTTTGGAGTAACAATCAGACAAATGCCAGGGCCTCAAACCTTGCCGCAGGCACTTATACCGTAACAATTACCGATGCGGCGATGTGTACGAAGGTTGGCAGCTGGCTTATCACAGCCCCTTCGGCAATGACATTCAATTCAATTGCAACTAATTTATTGTGCAATGGTGGTTTGAGTGGGAAAATTGATATTACCGTTACCGGAGGTACTCCTCCATACTTATACAGCTGGACTGTCAACGCCAATCAGGGGCAGGGAACAGCTCATGTTTTTAATCTCAGTGCAGGACCATATACGATTACGATGACTGATAGTAAGTTATGTACAAAAACACAAAGCTGGTTGATCACTCAACCTCCTCTGTTGTCAAGCAATGGTTTTGTATCCGACATTACCTGTAACGGAGGCAACAATGGGGCAGCCTCCATTTCAGGTGCAGGCGGAACTCCTCCATACACCTATAAATGGGGCATTGGCCCAACGGCACAACAAATCACCGGACTTAGTGCAGGATTGTATTATGTGACCATCACCGATGCCAGCCTCTGTAGCAATGTAACAGGGCTGACCGTCACACAGCCCTCCGCCATGACCATTACCGCCATACCTGTTCTGGCTTCATGTCCGGGAAGCAGCAATGGCCAGATCACTTCAAATGTTTCAGGCGGTTCAGGCGGACCTGTGAATTACCTGTGGAACAATGGCCAGTCAGGTTCAACGGCAATCAATCTTTCGGTTGGTACCTATACGGTAACTGTTACGAACAGTGCAGGTTGCAAGGCAATATCCCCGCCCATTTATGTAGGCACGGCCAACCATTTGCCTGATCCTGCCGGTACCATCTCAGGGCCGGCGTTTGTCAGTCCGGGGCAAACCGGAGTGGTATACACGGTTCCATTGATTCAGTATGCGACCGGCTACAACTGGAACCTGCCGGACGGGGCAGGGATTACCGATGCTTCCCCCGGAAGTATCACGGTTGACTTTGCCATCTGGGCAACATCAGGGAACCTCAGTGTATATGGCAACAATGATTGCGGGAGTGGGCCCACATCGCCAAACCTGGGGATCACGGTTGTGCAGATGAACCTCAGCCTGCCAACCAGTACGATCGGGGTGGGAGAGACCAACTGTTACAATGCCACGCAAACGATTTATGTGGGTGGCGGCGGTAAAACATTCACCGTCAGCAGTGGTGGTTCAGCCACAATGATCGCAGGGCAGAATATTGTTTATTTGCCTGGCACTGCTGTTACAAATGAAGGATA
>CAIQUS010000054.1 GCA_903875045.1 uncultured Bacteroidales bacterium | reverse complement strand
TATCCTTCATTTGTAACAGCAGTGCCAGGCAAATAAACAATATTCTGCCCTGCGATCATTGTGGCTGAACCACCACTGCTGACGGTGAATGTTTTACCGCCGCCACCCACATAAATCGTTTGCGTGGCATTGTAACAGTTGTTCTCTCCCACCCCGATCGTACTGGTTGGCAGGCTGAGGTTCATCTGCACAACCGTGATCCCCAGGTTTGGCGAGGTTGCCCCACTCCCGCAATCATTGTTTCCATATACACTGAGGTTCCCTGATGTTGCCCAGATGGCAAAGTCAACCGTAATACTTCCGGGGGAAGCATCGGTAATGCCCGCCCCGTCGGGCAGGTTCCAGTTGTAGCCGGTCGCATACTGAATCAATGGAACCGTGTATACCACTCCGGTTTGACCCGGACTGACAAACGCCGGCCCCGAGATGATACCGGCAGGATCAGGCAAATGGTTGGCCGTGCCTACATAAATGGGCGGGGATATTGCCTTGCAACCTGCGCCGTTGGTAACAGTTACCGTGTAGGAGCCAGACGAAAGATTGATTGCCGTTGAACCTGACTGACCATTGTTCCACTGGTAATTGAAGGGACCACCTGAACCGCCTGAAACATTTGAAGTGATCTGGCCATTGCTGCTTCCCGGACATGAAGCCAGCACAGGTATGGCGGTAATGGTCATACCGGAGGGTTGCGTGACAGTCAGCCCTGTTACATTGGTACAGAGGTTGGCATCGGTGATGGTCGCATAATACAATCCTGCGCTAAGTCCGGTGATTTGTGGTGCCGTTGGGCCAATGCCCCATTTATAGGTGTATGGCGGAGTTCCGCCTGCACCTGAAAGGGAGGCTGCACCATTGTTGCCTCCGTAACACGTAACGCCCGTCACAGAACCATTGCCAACCAAGAGAGGCGGTTGAATGATAACCCAGCTTTGTGTTTTTGTACATAATTTACTATCAGTCATCGTAATCGTATATGGTCCTGCACTGAGATTAAAAACATGAGCTGTTCCCTGCCCCTGATTGGCGTTTACAGTCCAGGTGTATAAGTATGGAGGAGTACCTCCGGTAACGGAAATATCAATTTTCCCACTCAAACCACCACTGCACAATAAATTAGTTGCAATTGAATTGAATGTCATTGCCGAAGGGGCTGTGATAAGCCAGCTGCCAACCTTCGTACACATCGCCGCATCGGAAATCGTCACGGTATAGGTACCAGCGGCGAGGTTTGATGCCTTGGCATTTGTCTGATTGTTACTCCAAAGATAGCTATAGGGTAAAGAACCTCCAGTGGCAAAAACCTGAATTGACCCGTCACTGCTGTTGTAACATTTTGCATGGATGATGGAAGCGGTGGTTATGGAGATTGGAAGGTTTTCTGTCACCACAAAACTTTTGACCATTGAACAATTATGCGAGTCTGTCACTGTTACAGAATAGATACCTGCTGTCAGGTTGTTAATTCCTGAAGTCGTGAGGTTATTATTCCATTTGTAGGTATACATTGGTAAAACTCCCGGTGATCCGCCTGAAACCGTTGTAGTGATCGTACCGTTGCCTCCTCCGTAACATGTCACAGAGGTTGAACTACCATTGATTGTGATTTCTGATGGCTGAGCAACATATTTTCCTGTAAAGGTATAACAACCATTGTTATCTGAAATTGTTACACCGTAAAAGCCGGTACTTAGGCCAGTGATCAACTGAGCAGTTGAATTTGTAATCCATTTGTAAGCATAGGGGGAAGTTCCACCTTTACCACTGATTGTGGCAGTTCCATCATTGCCTCCGAAGCATGTGACATCTGTCACATCCCCATTTCCTGACAGTTTTTCCGGCTGAGTAATGAGCCAGCTTTTGATCAACTTGCAATTGTTTGCATCCGATACTGTAACAAAGTAGGTTCCTGCATCAAGGATGAACACGTGTGGTGTTCCCTGTCCCTGTGAACCCGGGTCGGGTAAAGAGTACCAATAATAATTATAAGTTCCGGGTCCCGTTCCACCACCTATTGTAATATCAATGGTGCCGGTGGGATGATCCTTACATTTCACATTGGAGAAGTTTGATGCAACGAACGATAAAGCACTTGGTGCAGTAATGGTATAACTGCCTGCCGCCTTACAACCACCGATATCCGTAACTGTTACAGTATAGCTTCCGGCAGTAAGGCTGGTTGCTTTGGCATTTAACTGACCGTTGTTCCAAATATATGTATGACCAGAAACACCCCCGATTGCACTGACTTCGATCCAACCGTCATTGCTTGTGGTACATAGGGGATTGCTGTAGCCAATACGGGTTAGTGATAATGCTGTTGGAGAGGTAATCGTCCAGCTTCGAATAAGTGGACAAGAATGGGTATCAGTTACAGTAACAGTATAGGTGCCAGCAGATAAACCTGCAATTACATCGGAGTTACCGCTGGCAGTATGGTTGTTAGACCATTTGTAGCTGTATGAAGGAGTTCCCCCGCTCGTAGTAATAGAAATTGAACCATTACTTAATCCTCCGCAAGAAATGTTGTTTACCGTAGGGGATAATGTCATAGCAGTTGGCTGATTAACAAACCAGCTACCTGTTTTTGTGCAAATACCAGTTCCATCAGTAACAGTTACTGTGTAATTCCCTGATGTAAGACCCGCAATAGAAGCAGTATTTCCACCGCCATTACTCCATGCATATGTATACCCAACTGTTCCACCAGATGCGGTTATGCCGATTGATCCATTGTTTCCACCATTACAATTGACGGGTACGGTCGAATTTTGGAAAACCATACCACTGGGTTGAGTGATGAGGAAGGATTTTGTTATTTTACAAGGTGTTGCATCGGTTACTGTGACAGTGTAAGTTCCGGCTGTCAGGTTACTCGCATTCTTGTTGCTTGTTCCATTGCTCCATGCATAGGTAAACGGAGCTGCCCCCCCGGACACTGAAATATTTACATAACCTTGATTATCACCGTTGCATAAAACGTTTCCGGATGATGAGGAAGTGATAACCATGGCCACAGGTTGAGTAACCTCCCAGGAGTTCCTGGCCGTACAACCGGTTGCATCGGTTACAGTTATTGTATAGGTTCCGGCAGAAAGACCACTGATGTTCTTAGTCGAAGCACCGTTGCTCCACACATAGGAGGCGTATGGTGGATTACCACCCGATACAGTCAGGTTAATCGCACCATTATTGCCCCCGTCACAAGATAACGGAACAGGAACACCACTGATCACAAGGACACCCCTGACTGTAACAAATGCTGAACCTCCGTACAAATTATTCGGAGGCCATGCGATTAGTAAATAAAAATCACCGGTATGGTACCCGACACTATTGGTGGGTATTACTGGGTTTTTTAGCGTGGAAGTCCAAGACCCCATCGGATCACTCCAACTGTAAGTAGCTCCGGGAACGCCACATCCCGGACCACCGCCACAAAAAAGGTAAATGGGAGAACCGTAACAGACGTAACTGGGTGAAGCGTATTGTGCTGTCACATTGTTTGACCAAATCAACAGAAAGATTGCTAAAGAAGTAATTAAAGCTACTTTCAGCAGGATGTTTTTAGTGTAAAATATTGTCATACCTGTTTTTTTAAATTTTGGGGATAACTGCTACATCTTAATCAATTTCATCGTTTCCCTGGTTGTTCCGGCCGTAATATGAAGAATATACATCCCGGGAAGCAGGTGTTCAGCAGTGAAAGTATGTTTACGCTCACCGGTGAGTGTTGCAGAAAGCACCTTTACGCCGTTCATTCCATAGATATCCACCCTGGTCATCCCTGCTCCTTCGGTGCCGGCCAGTTCATCGGTGAAT
>CAIQUS010000053.1 GCA_903875045.1 uncultured Bacteroidales bacterium | reverse complement strand
CTTCAGATTCCCGGTTGCCCGGGACACCCTTGCTTTCGGCTATAAAATTCCGGTCATTACGGCTCTTTCGGGACTTGGGAAATTGCTTCCCCGCACCCTTTAGAATTACTACATGCCCGGCACACCAAAGATAACGCCCCTTCCGGGGCTGGTTTATTTTATCTTGTCTGTGTTGAAGATAAGAATCTGAGAAAAGGTTGGTTTGATACTTGACCAAAATAGATAAGCAGTTTATTTTTTTGCATTGATTTTATCGAGCCTGTTGAGCCCGTCGATCGCCTTATCATAGTTCACCTTGATTTTCAGTGAAGTCTGATAGTCGTCGTAAGCTTTCTTGTAATCACCTGCCAGCTCATAAGCATATCCCCGGTTAAAATATGCTTCATAATATCCAGGATCTTTTTTGATCGACTCGCTGAAAAACTGGGCAGCTTTTGCGAAATCCTTCAGATAGACAAGATAGATATAGCCCTGATTATAAGGGGCCTCCCGAAAGGCCGTATCCGATTTAGCAAGAATCTGGTAGGTTGCCAGCGCTTTATCATATTTCTCGTTGTTCTGATAGTATAGGCCCAGCATATAGAGGGCTTCGCGGCTCATCGGCCGGAGTTTGAGTGCGTTTTGCAAGTACAACTCTGCCAGAGGATCTCTTTTAATGGCATACAGTTCACCCAGTTCAACATAAGCTTCATAATAGGCCTGGTCTTTATCCACGGCCTGTTTAAGGTCGGTCACCGCACGGACGGTATCACCCTGTTCGAGCAACCCGATGGCTCTTGTAAAGTAAGCACCGGCATTCCCGTTATCCAGGGTTAAAAGTTGCTTTACCGTGATATAACAGTTTTTGTAATCTTTGATAATCAGATAGAGTTTTGCCAATTTCAGGAAAGCGTCCGTATCTTTCGGATTTTTACTGATGGCTTTGGTCAGCGCATCCCGGCTTTCTTCCGGTTTTCCCATTAAAAGGTAAATGTCGCCAAGAGTCACATAAGATGCAGAATTGCCACCATCCAGGGAAATGGCTTTATGAACATCTTTCAAGGCTTTATCGAACTGATGATCAAGCAGGTAAAATTTTGCCCGCTTGTTATATCCTTCCGGATTTTGGATATCTGCCTCAATCTGCTGGTTTAAGATTTCCAGCTTCATCCGGGTCGTATCGTTGTCCTGCTTTTGCCCGTTTGAGGCATCACCTCCACTTTGGCATGATGACAATCCAAACAGGCAAAGCAACAGACAACCAATCAGATTTCTCATTTTTTTACACATGGGTGTTTAAAACTGCCCTGATTTTGCCTTCCAGTTCATCGGCAAGTTCAGGATTATCCTGAATAATCTTTTTCACGGCATCACGCCCCTGTCCCAGTTTGGTATCACCATAACTGAACCACGAGCCACTTTTTTTGATGACATTTAATTCCGTAGCCAGATCAATGATTTCAAACGCCCTGGAGATCCCTTCTCCAAAAATGATGTCGAATTCAGCTTTCCTGAAAGGCGGGGCAACTTTGTTTTTTACCACCTTTACCTTCACATGGTTTCCGACAACCTCATCCCCTTCCTTCAGCTGTGTTTGCCTGCGGATATCCAGGCGCACAGAAGCATAGAATTTTAATGCATTTCCACCTGTTGTCGTTTCAGGATTGCCAAACATCACACCAATTTTCTCCCGGAGCTGATTGATAAAAATGCAGCAGGTGGCCGTTTTACTGATGGTAGAAGTTAATTTCCGCAAAGCCTGCGACATCAAACGCGCCTGCAGGCCCATTTTAGAGTCACCCATCTCCCCTTCAATTTCGCTTTTTGGGGTAAGTGCGGCCACTGAGTCGATCACAATGATGTCGATGGCACCGGAGCGAATCAGGTTTTCGGTAATTTCAAGTGCCTGTTCCCCGTTATCCGGTTGTGAGACCAGCAGATTTTCTACATCCACTCCAAGTTTTTGTGCATAAAACCGGTCAAATGCATGTTCTGCATCGATAAATGCAGCAATGCCGCCTGCTTTCTGGGACTCCGCAATTGCATGCAATGCAAGCGTTGTCTTTCCTGACGACTCCGGCCCATAAATTTCAATGACACGACCCTTCGGCAAACCGCCAATTCCCAGGGCGGCATCCAAACCTATTGATCCTGTTGAAATTACATCAACAGCTTCAATGGCATTGTCGCCAAGCCTCATGATGGTGCCTTTGCCATAGGTCTTTTCAAGCTTATCCAGCGTGAGCTGCAAGGCCTTTAATTTTTCTTTATTCACTTCGTTTGACATGTTTTTTTCCTCCTTTGTTTTGGAAAGGCGCTGTAGCGCGTCCTTGCCCGATGTTAGAACCCCGTTGCTTTCAGGATCTGGGCTGTATGGTTTTTTGTATCTACTTTCGTAAAAATATGCGTGATCTTGCCGACTTCATCGATGATGAAGGTCATCCGGTTGATCCCTTCATACTCTTTTCCGTAAAGCTTCTTTTTTCCCCACACGCCATAATCCATCATGATATTCTTTGCTTTATCGGAAAAAAGGGCAAAAGGTAATACATACTTTTCAGAAAAATTTTTATGCGACTTTTCATCATCGGCGCTAACACCAATAATTTTAAATCCTTTTTCAATGAGAATCTGATAGTTATCTCTTAAATTACAAGCTTCTGCCGTACATCCGGGGGTGTTATCTTTTGGATAGAAATAGAGGATCACTTTACTCCCTTTGAAGGATGCCAAGGATACAGGATGGCCATCCTGATCAAAAGATTGTATGTCGGGTGCAGTATCGCCAACGTTTAATTTAGCCATAATCTATTGAATTAATGATGAATTACCTGGTAAATATCAGTTTTCAAAATTAGGGATTAAGTACGGATAAGCCCCCTGATTGACCATTGAGTTATTAACAACTTTATGTTGCCTGTTTCGTCAAAAAAGTTATTAACAATTTTACGATGCCGGGTTCGTATGATAAAATTTACAAAAGGCTTTGAGACCGCACTCCCCGCACCTGGGCTTGCGGGCCTGGCAGATATACCGGCCATGCAGGATCAGCCAGTGATGGGCTATTGACCGTAAATTTTCGGGGATATATTTTATGAGTTGCTGCTCTGTTTGCAACGGGTTCTTTGCATTGACAGATAACCCGATGCGTGCCGAAACACGAAACACATGGGTATCCACTGCGAGGGCAGGTTTATTAAAAATAACCGATGCCAGCACATTGGCTGTTTTCCGGCCAATACCCGGAATTTTCTGCAATTCGTCCACATCCGAAGGCAACACCCCGCCGTAATTTTCAACCAGCACTTTTGCCATGGCGATTAGGTTCTTTGTTTTGTTGTTGGGATAGGAACAACTCCTGATCAGCTCAAAAACCTGAACCGGATCTGCATCTGCCAGTGCATTGACCCGGGGAAACTTTTGGAAAAATGGCGGAGTGATGATGTTAACCCGTTTATCTGTGCATTGGGCAGAGAGGATTACAGCAACTACCAGTTCATAGGGATCGGTATATTTGAGTTCTGTTTCAGCGACCGGATGGTGCTGAAGGAAATAGTCCAATACAAGTCTGAATCGTTCTTCTTTTCGCATATCGGGGAGTTTGAGCAAAAATGCGAAAAAACGGGGAAAATTGAGATAATTTTATTGAATGATTTCGCCTGCCCAAAGACTGCTTAGAAATACCTGCCAGGGCAAAACCAAAACTTCCCCCATTTGGCGGGGAAAAGGGTCGTTGGTGATGAGCAGGAGCTTTTTAACGGAATACTCTTCTGCAAAGCTATTAAGCCCTTTCGCATGGCGGGGATTGGCATTTTGGGTCGCTTTTATCTCAATGGCCACTTCATGGTCGCCTAAAATAAAGTCAACTTCCAACTGAGAGGCAGTACGCCAATAATGTATTGGATATTGCAAACCTGAATAGTTGCTGTGGGCATAAATTTCCTGATAAATAAAATGCTCGAAAGCATGGCCAAAAGCCTCACTTCCCATTTCAATTTTGCCTCTCTTCAGAAGGTAATTTACAATCCCCACATCGAAGAAGTAAAATTTTGGCGCCAGAATCACTCTGCGTTTTGGCTTCTTTTGAAAACTGGCAAGAAACCGGCCGGTGAGCGTATCTTCAAGTATCTGAAAGTATTCCCTGACGGTTGGGGCACTTACACCACATTCGGTGGCGATGTTGGAATAATTAACCATCTCTCCGTTTGAAAAAGCTGCAACTTCCAGAAAGCGTGAAAAGCTGGCAACATTTCTGATCCGTGCTTCGGCCATTATTTCATCCCTCAGGTAATTTCCGATATAAGCCGAAATCATCTGTTTTGGGTTTCCGGAAAGATAGTGGCGGGGCAATAAACCATTGTTCAACGCACGTAAAAGGTCAAAATCGGGTATTTCCTGGCTGATAAGCGGGTACAGTTCATAACGCAGGGCACGCCCACCAAGCAGGTTGGTTTCTGTCCTGATAATTCTGCGGGGGCTTGACCCGCTTAAAATGAAACGGGTATGCTGGTTTTCAATCAGCCAATGTACCTCATTGAGCAGTGCAGGTATTTTTTGAATTTCGTCAATTACCACAGGCTTGCCGGGTTGGGTGGCCAAAACAATCTCCCTTAGTTGGGACGGGCTTTTATGCAGGCGCTCAAAGACATCTGAAAGTAAAAGATCAAACCAAATTGAATCGGGGAACAATACTTTCAACAAGGTGCTTTTGCCTGTTTGCCGTGCACCCCATAAAAAGAGGCTTTCGTTTATGGAGCCTTCCAGTATTTGTTTTCTAATAAACATGATAATATAAAGTTGTGGTTTTAATTATCCTGATATTTAAAGCAAAAATACATAAATGGATTGGTTAATCCAATTTATGTTCGAAAGACAGTACAGATTCTTTTAAATGGGCGATTGTTTTTCTAGGAGGTGAACACTTCTGTCAGGTCGACTTTTAAATCGCCATTGAAGATATTCACCGGAATTTTATCATCTTCGGCATACATGCCCATGAACTGGAATTTGCTTTTATCATCCCAAAAAAAAACAGTTACATTTTCATCGCTGGGGTTTACAATCCAGTATTCGCGAACGCCATGTTCCTGGTAAATGTCAAATTTATCCTTCAGGTCACGTTTTGAGTTTTTTGGAGAAACAATCTCAATCACCAAATCAGGTGCGCCCAGGCAACCCCGGTCATCCAGCTTCGAAAGGTCGCAAACAATAAAAAGATCGGGCTGTAAAACTTGATGAAACCATCGAATAATTCACGCCTTACATCGTCCGCCCAGGTGAGATAGTCGGCGTAGGTGTAGCGTTTATTCAGGTCTAGATTCAGCGGGGCCATGGTTTGTTGGTTAGTTGGACAAAAATACAAAAAAAAATGGCGAAATGGCGAAATGGTGAAATGGTGAAATGGCGAAATGCGACAGAACTTAGCTTTATTGCCTTCTTGTTAACCTTTTGCTAACCTTTTTCCGCTCCTTGTTAACCTTTTGTTAACCTTTTGATTGCATTTCTGCCATTTTTTTATTATAATATTGCTGCGGACTTTAGATGATGTTTACGCTTGTCAGATTTTCAACTCTGGCAAGGGGTGCAGCATACAGGATTAATAATTAAGAACAAAAAAAATCATTGCCATGAGAAAACTATTATTTTCACTGCTGGTTACAGTTGCGCTGCTTCTCGGTAACCAAAGCTATGCACAGAAAGGTGTAGCGATCAACACAACCGGCGCCGATGCCGCCAACAGCGCCTTGCTCGATGTGAGCAGCCTGACCAAAGGGGTTCTGATTCCCAGAATGACTGCTGTGCAGCGCACGGCCATCCTCTCTCCTGCCAAAGGATTGCTGGTATACCAGGAGGATGGAACCGAAGGATTTTATTATTTCGACGGCACGGCCTGGACCAGGCTTTCGAGTGGAACTTACACCGAAACCGATCCTGTGGTAAAGGCCATCAATGGTGTGGTGAAATCGAACGGGACAACGGTTTCGGCCGCTGTTGCGGGAACCGATTACCTTACACCAACCGGAAGCGCGGCCTCACTCACCAATTTCCCGACGTTGAATCAAAACACCTCCGGCACCGCGGCCAATGTAACGGGCATTGTTGCTGTTGCCAATGGCGGAACCGGCGCCACCACCGATGCAGCCGCTTTTGATGCCCTCTCGCCCATGACCACCCAGGGCGATGTGATTTACGGCGGAACCGGCGGAACCGGAACACGCCTGGCCAAAGGCACAGCCGGACAGGTTCTGACCATGAACTCCGGTGCAACCGCACCACAATGGTCACCTCCGGCTATAGGTACAGTTACCGGAGTTACCGGAACCTCCCCCATCATTTCGAGCGGTGGCACCGCCCCCGTGATCAGCCTGGGAACAGTACCCGTTGCCAAAGGCGGAACCGGTTCGACCATCCAGAATTTCGTGGATTTATCCACGGACCAAACCGTGGCCGGAAATAAAGCCTTGTCGGGCAATACCACTGTAGGAGGCACACTAACGGTATTCGGCGCGACCACCTTAACAGCTG
>CAIQUS010000052.1 GCA_903875045.1 uncultured Bacteroidales bacterium | reverse complement strand
GGGTGAGGGGCTTTGATCCGGGAGAGGGGCCGGGGGTGAGGGGGTTTGATCCGGGAGAGGGGCCGGGGGTGAGGGGGTTTGATCCGGGAGAGGGGCCGGGGGTGAGGGGGTTTGATCCGGGAGAGGGGCCGGGGGTGAGGGGGTTTGATCCGGGAAACCGTAAACCAACTTTTTCACCTTCTTCAACAACGATATCAGTCCGGGTAAATTCCAGCGTTTGCCAGTTGATAAAAGTGCCGTTTTTAAGTATCATCATGCTCCGTAATTTTTATACTGTTCCGCGATTGCCTCTTTTCATTGGCAGCTGTTTTCTCCGGATCCCGTCAAACTGGCACAAAGCATTTGCTACGGCGGCAGCAGTTGGAACAAGCCCGATCTCGCCAATGCCTTTTGCGCCATACGGGCCAACCGGATCGGCCTCTTCCACGCCAATGACAATGATATCAGGTGTTTGCCGGGCATTCAGCACGCCACAGTCGGCTAATTTTGTACTGAGAAGCCTGCCATTTTCCATCGGGAGGTTTTCTGTAAGTGCATAACCAAGTCCCATGTGTACCGCACCCTGGATCTGTCCTTCAAAAAGCATGGGGTTCATGATTTTTCCCGCATCATGGGCGGCATAAACCTTTTCAATTTCCCCGGCTTCATTCAAAACCACAAGTTGTGCTGCATAGCCATAAGAATAATGTGTGATGATCTTCTCCACGCCTGCACCCGGCTTGGTGGTCCAATCGCAGTAATATTTACCCGTGTAGACATTTCCGGCCATCTGAAGCAGTGCATGTTTTAACCCCCTTCCCTGTAAGTCCAGACATCCGGGGGTATATTGATCGAGATCCTGCCGGATGGCCTCAGATGCATCAATGATCGCGTTTCCCAATAGGGCTGTTGCCCGTGAAGAGGTGGTCATCCCGGTAGGAATTCCGGCAGAGGTATCCACCACCACGTCGATAAGTGTAATGTCGATGCCGGTTTCCTGGGATAACGTTTGTATAGCCATGTTCTGAACCCCCTGCCCCATCTCGGTCCAGCCATGTTCGATCAGAACCCTTCCGTTTTTCTGAATGCTGATCTTTACATCACTGAAATCGGTCATGCCATTTCCGACTCCGGAATTTTTGATTCCACAGGCGAGACCGGCATATTTTGCCTTATAAAAATGATCTTTCAATGCCATCAGACAAGCTTTGATCCCGACTCCTTTTCCAAGGATTTGTCCGGTAGCTGTCATTTTTCCAAAATCCAGGGCATTGTCATACCTGAATTTCCAACGATCGAAACCACCCTGAGCACATAATTCATCCATGCAACTTTCCAATGCAAATGCCACCTGGTTTGCCCCAAACCCACGCATGGCGCCTGATGGAATATTGTTTGTGTAAACGGTCAGGGATTCAATGTCCACCGACGGAACATGGTAACCTCCGGTAGCATGACCGGCAACACGCTCCAGCACTTTGGTCCCGACCGAAGCATACGCTCCGGTATCCCCGATGGCCTTCAACCGCAAAGCCGTAAGGATTCCCTGTTCATTGCAGCCCAACGAAATATCCATCCACACCGGATGCCGTTTGGGATGCATCATGATCGACTCTTCCCTTGACAAGTGCAATTTCACCGGTTTTTGCAGAAGAAAAGCAAACAGGGAAACATGTCCCTGAACTGTCATGTCTTCCCGCCCGCCAAATCCGCCGCCACAGGCAACGAGTGTTACCCTTACCTGATCTTCATCCAACCCCAGCAACGAAGCAACTTGCCGCTGATCGACGTATATGCCTTGTCCCTGGCTGTAAAGGTGAATTCCATTTTCTACGGGATGCGCCAGTGCTGCCTCTGTTTCCAGAAAGGCGTGTTCAATACGCTGGGTTTCGTAGATTCCGGATGTATGAAATGCTGATTTTTCGAGGGCCGGTCCAACCGGTTCGCCCCGGCAAACCGTACATTTTTCAAGCAAATTCGGTTTCCCTGGATGCACCTGTGCCGATGAGGGTCCAAGTGCAAGGTTTATATCTGTTATGGGGTCAAACACTTCATATTCAATACGAATCAGCCGCGCAGCCTTGCGGGCGGTCTCTTCATCCACGGCAACAACCCCGGCAATAACATCCCCGATATATCGCGTTATTTCACCAGGTGCGACCATCAATGGCCAATCACTGATGATCAAACCGGTGTACCGGTCACCCGGCACATCGGATGCCGTGAAAACCCTGATTACACCCTCTGTTTGCAATGCTTCTGAGGCATCAATCGAAAGAACACGAGCCCTTGGATGGTCGCTGAACCGGAGGGCACCATGGAGCATTCCTTCCATGAACATGTCATTGACAAAATTCCGTTTTCCGATGGCCGTTTCATAGGCCATGTATTTTGCCAGCGATTGCCCTATTCCTCCTGATGCAATCCTTTGATCCCCGGCCGGTAAATCCTCCGGCTTTTTAAGTATTGGTGCATCTTTCAGAAAAATATCCTCCTGAAGATTTTTCAGGGCGGACTCAATTGCATCAACTATTTTCACATAACCTGTACACCTGCATAAGTTCAGATTGATCGCTTTTTTAATCTCCTCCCGATCGGGAGCCGGGTTTTCCGTGAAAAGAACTTTGGTCCGCATAATCAGTCCGGGGGTGCAGAATCCGCATTGCACGGCTCCTTTTTCAACGTATGCTTTTGCAATCACATCGCGCACCTTTTCCGGAATACCTTCCATGGTGATAACTTGCGCCCCTTCCAGGAACTTCATCTTCCGGGTACACGATAATCGTGCCTTTCCGTCAATTTCCACCATGCAGGCACCACAGGCAGCCTGGCCCGAACATCCGTCTTTCACGGAGGTGATTCCCGCAATTTCTCTCAGATAGTGCAGAAGCGAATGGTTCTCCTCTCCTGCATATTCGATTTTCCGATGGTTCAGGTGAAATGTAATCATATCATGATTCGTGTGAAAAGTGCTTTTTAATGATCATCTCCACTGATGAAATATCAGGTTCAACAGGGTCGGGGATATGAATGGATGACTGAACCGCAGATAGATCTTTTAGCCCGCTTCCTGTGAGCAATACCACATTCTTTGACCCTGAAGGGAACAAACCCTGATCACGATACTTCAGCATGCCTGCAAAGGCAGCAACAGCAGCTGGTTCAGAAAATATTCCTGTGGAACGTGAAAGCTGAAGCGATGCCTGAAGAATTTCCTGATCTGAAACTGCAACTGTTTCTCCGTGATATTGCTCAAGATACTTCACTGTCATGTGGAAGCATCCCGGGATATCCACAGAAATAGAATCGGCGATGGTCTTTGATGGTTTGGAAACAAAGGGATTGCTTGTCAGATTGTTGATAAGATTGCTGCTTCCTTCAGCCTGGACAGCAACCAGGACAGGCATCCGGTCGATGATCCCAAGTTTCAGCAGATCTTCAAAACCTTTGCAAACACCGGAAAAGATCACGCCATCCCCTACCGGGATAAAGATGCGGTCGGGGATCCGTTGGTCCAGTTGCTGAAATAATTCAAAGGAAACAGTTTTTTTGCCTTCGATGGTCAGCGGGTTATAGGCTGTATTCCGGTTATAGAAGCCATATTTTTTTGATATCTGGATGCTCAGTTCAAAAGCATCATCATAGGTACCCTTCACCGGCACCAGGATAGCGCCATACATCAGAATTTGGGTGAGTTTGGCCAGAGGGGCAGCAGCCGGAACCACGATGAGGGCCCGTTGACCCTGCGATGCACATATCCCGGCAAGGGATGATCCGGCATTTCCGGTGGACGCCGCAATCAGTGTATGAATTCCATTTTCACGCGCCCAGGCGGAAACGAGCGCCGAGGCGCGGTCCTTGAAAGAAAAAGTGGGATTTTGCGAATCATCTTTGAGATAAATTTCAAAATCATGAAATTCAGCAGAGGGGTTCACTTTATAAAGTGGCGTGTCGCCAATGCGCAATCCCGGCCAGGAGTTTAATTTTTTAAGGGGCAGCAACTGAAGAAAATTTTCGTGCTGTAACTTTGCAAAAAGCTCGCTGCCTTGATTCATGCTGCGAATTCGTTCATACGGATAAACGGTTTTCAGTACTCCCCCTGGTGGCAGGCCTGGTTTGTTCGATGCCTCGCAGGCAGGGCACAAGTAGATGACCTTATCTCCAGGGTATTCTGCCTTGCAGTCAACACATTCAAAGTGATATTTTTCAGGCATGGGTATGATTTCTCTCTTGATTACCTTTTTTTTATGGGGCTAAAGCCCCGATTTACACTTGCCAACCTATAATCAGTCAGCTAAAGCTGACTGCAATAAATGCTTCTTCGTCAGCTTCCTCCATCCATTGCCGTTGGCTTTAGCCAACGGGCTTTAGCATTGATTTAGTTTCCGTGGCTTTAGCCACATTATTTCTTTCATCACGTTTCGTCTCCCTTGATATATGCCCATCCATATTTTTCCATGAATTCTGAAACTTCATCTGCAAAAGATATGTTCCGATGATGTTCTTCCTGACTTTGAATGTACTGCCGCACTTTATCCAAATGACTTTCACTAACACTTACAGCCCAATAATCGTCCTGCCAGCTAAATTTATCCTTGATCAATGTGTTCTTGTTGATCCAGAAAGAAGATTCACCTTTAATGAGTTGGGATACCTTGCTGATTGATTGGTCCTTTCCCAAAGATATCAGACAATGGGCGTGTTCAGCGTATCCACTTAGATTATCAAGCCATATTTTCTTTTCCTCAGCATTTTGTTTGACATGCCGGAAAAACTGCTTTCTTAGTTCTGCTGAAAAAAGGTAGGGCTCCCGGTTTTTTGTTGAGAACACTAAATGTACCCAGATTCTAACCCAACTCATAGGATTTCTTTTTATTGGGCTAAAGCCCCGATTTACACTTGTCAGCCAATTACCAGTCAGCTAAAGCTGACTGCAATAGATGCTTCTTTGTCAGTTTCTTCCATCTATTGCCGGCTTCAACCAACGGCTGCCTGCTTATTGAACTCATTGATCAGTTCATCCCAGCGGGCCGGCTGGCTGAATATCTGCTGCCAGATATGGCGGTCTTCCCATAATTGACGGAGTTCCTCCACATCCTTTCCCTGCTGTTCGATCCAGGTAAAATATTTCAGGTTATGGATGGCTTTCCGGTCGTTGTATCCAAGCTCTTTCATGGTTGAGGGAGCCGTTCCAAGCATACATTTCTCATGGTCCCGGGCCGCCTGCAAAAGCGAATAGGAACCGCGCTCAGCGGTCAGCTCTTCCAGCCTCGACCCATACATTTCGGCAGAATCGGTGGCAATGGTCATCAAAACATCCTCTCCGGTAAATTCAAAATGTTTTGCAGTCTTGATGGCCGAAAGTATGTTGCCAATACCTGAGATCCCTATCGTGTCGAGCATTCCCAGCAATTCCTTTTCAACTCCGTTTGCCGATAAATATTCATGGCCCTCTTTTTCATTGAACAACCGGAGCAGCCTCATGCAATCCTCATCATCAATGGCAGTGACCACATCCGTATTGCGTACATTGTGGATCCATGGAACATGCTTATCGCCGATTCCCTCGATCCGATGCCCGCCAAAACCGTTCTCCAGCAACGTCGGGCATTGCAACGCCTCGGAAGCTACCACCTTTACATGCGGGAATATTGTCCGTAAGTAGTCGCCGGCAGCAATTGTCCCGGCTGAACCGGTTGCAGAAATATAGGCTGCAAGTTTCGTATCAGGACCGGCAACCATCCTGAAGGCCTCCTCAAGCGCATTGCCTGTAACTGTATAATGCCAGCAGGAATTTCCAAACTCCTCAAATTGGTTGAAGATCATACAATCCTGTCTTGTTCGCCTGATCTCCCAGCATTTGTCGTAAATCTCCTTTACATTCGATTCACATCCGGGGGTGGCGATTACCTCGGCCCCGATCTCTTTGAGCCATGCAAAACGTTCGCGGCTCATCTCTTCCGGCAAAATAGCTACCGCCGTAACGTCCATCAAGTACGAATCGAAAGCGCCTCCGCGGCAATAGTTCCCGGTTGAAGGCCACACCGCTTTATGATAGGTAGGATCGAAACCACCGGTGATGATGCGTGGGGCAAGGCATCCATAAGCAGCGCCAACCTTGTGCGCACCGGTCGGGAACCATTTGCCGAGCATCACAATGATCCGGGCATCTATTCCGGTGAGTGATTTTGGCAGTTCAATGAAATTTGGCGGACCGTACATCCCTCCGGAAATTTTTGGCTCATTTTTCCAGGTTATCCTGAATAAATTGAGCGGATGAAGGTCCCATAAACCGATGTGTTTTAATTTATCCCTGATGATCCCCGGGATCAATTCAGGATTTTGCATCTGGGCGAAAGTTGGCAGGATGATGCCTTTTTCACGATAATGGCGGATGGCCCTCGTTAAAATGACAGGATCGGTGATTTTGTTGATGATGGGGATCATGGGAAGGTGGGTTAGGATTTAGGATTTACGATTTATGATTTATGATTTGGAGATGGTTTGCTGAATTCAGGAATTACAGGTTTATTTGCATTGAACCTTTGAGGATGATGCTCATTTCGGCGGCAAATTCAAAGTGGGCCTCCTTGACACATGGCGTAAGAAATTTGACTTCAAGCAAGGCAAAATTATCAGGATGGATAAGTGCGCTCACCAGGTTTGTTTCATAGAGATATTTTCCATCGATCAAACTCAGGGTTCTAATGTTTTCCTTTTCCTTGTAAATAAGCACCCGCTTTTCAGGAAGACGGCTTAGAAAAAAGCCCGTTCCTTCGAGGTTGAGTGAGTTCACGGAAAGACAAATTCCGGGCTTATCGGCGAATGGCCGTCCGCTGCTTGGGCAAAAGGTGGTGCAGTTGCCGCATTCATTGCACAAGTCACGGATGTTCAGGACCTGAAAAGGTTGATCAACTCTGAAAACTTTATCCTTTTCGAATGCAATGATGCCATCTTCTTTTAACACGGCCTTCTCAAGTGAATAGCATACCGGTTCAATCTGATATCCGAAATTTGCCAGATTTGGGCAAACCGACACACACACATTGCAGAGTATATCACAATGTAAACAACGTGAAGCTTCTTTTTTTGCTTCATCCGCTGAGAACGGAGAGATAACGAGGTCAAAATTCTGTCGGTTCTCCAAAGTTGTTTCAACCGGATGAAAACCATATTGCCTGGTTGATTTGCGATGCAAAAGGTCGTGGTGATCGCCGGGTCTGCAACAATTTGTAGGGACCCCACCCCTGTCCCCTCCGGGTTCTGGACGATGATTGACCCCACCCCCGGATCCTCCCCTCAGAGGGGAGGGGAGAAGAGCAGACAGATCATTAACCATTTCCACTGCGGCTTTGCGCCCGTCGCCAATGGCATTGATGGCGGTGGAAGCTCCGCGCAATGCGTCCCCGCCGATGTAAAGGCCGGGTATTTGTGTTTTGTAACTTCCGGGGGTGTTCTTTAACTGTGCCGGATCAAGAAAA
The DNA here is from genome assembly GCA_903875045.1 of uncultured Bacteroidales bacterium. Taxonomy (GTDB): domain Bacteria; phylum Bacteroidota; class Bacteroidia; order Bacteroidales; family FEN-979; genus CAIVAT01. Next base: position 23,851 of record CAIQUS010000052.1, on the reverse strand, counting down.
TCAATGGCCAGCTGCTGCCCGATGGCAGGGATGATGGTATCACAGGGAATCACAAATTCCGATCCGGGGATGGCTACCGGCGATGGCCTGCCATCCGCTCCCTTTGTGGCCAACACATTGCGGGTGCAGGAAAGACCTGCAACACGGCCATTGGCTGCCAAAACCGTTATCGGATCGGCGAGTTCAATGATCCTGATTCCCTCCTGCAATACTGCTTCGATCTCGCCCTGATCGGCTGGCATCTCTTTGATGGTACGACGGTAAACGATGGTTACGATGCCATCCCTGCCAACCAGGCGGTATGCAGTCCGTGCAGCATCCATGGCTGTGTTTCCGCCTCCGATGATGACAACATGCCTGCCTGCTTTTATCTCCTGATTTTGTTTTGCTTCAAATAAAAACTCCAGCGGGTCGGTCACTCCGATCGATTCAATACCGTCAATTTTAAGCTTAACCGATTTTTGTGCGCCTGCGGCCAGGAAAATTATATCATAGCTGTTCCGGAGCTCCGTAAACCGGTCCTGGTCAATCGGATGGTTATCATGCAAATGAACTCCTGAATCCAGTATCCTCCGGATATCTGTTTCAATGGCCAGTGAAGTAAGCCTGAACGATGGGATGGCAGCCGAAACCATTCCTCCGGCCACATTTTTCTGCTCAAAAACATCCACTTCAAAGCCTGCCTGGCGCAAAAACCATCCACACGACAATCCTGCCGGCCCTGCCCCGATAATAGCAGCTCTCCCCCCCCCTTCCAGAAGAGGGGTCTGGGGAGGGGCCAGGGGAGGGGTACTCTCAGCAACAAACCGTTTAATCTCCCTGATACGCAATGCCTCATCATAATTGATCCGGGTACATTTCAGCTGACACAAATGGTCGCAAACCATGCCGGTAACTGACGGGAACGGGTTTGTTCTGAAAATGGCCTCAAATGCAGAGGGCAGATTGCCCAAGGCCGTGTAATGCAAATATTCAGGGATATCCTGATTTGTTGGACATGTATCGGTGCATGGTGCGTGAATGCAGTCAAACCAGCCAAGATCACGTGATGTTTTAATGGAAGGTTCGGTCATCGATCGCTTATGGTATGCCGGAAGATCGGCTACCCGGTCGGCATATTTATTTAAATTACACAGTGCAGCTTTTGGTATGGTGAGGCTGCAACCTGCCGTTTTTAATATAAATGAATCGATTTCTTCGGCCTGATGTGAAGCAAATTCATTGCGCAGGTTTTCAATGTACTGATTCAACCGACCATATCCGCCGGGCTTCAGCAGGTCGCTGCAAACAGTCACCGGTTTCATGCCGCAGGCAAGCACCTCTGCAATATTGAAACAATCTACCCCGGCAGAAAAAGAGATATCAAGCCTCCCTTCAAAATCATTTTGCAGTTTCCGTGCCACACGGATGCTGATGGGATGCAGCGCCCGCCCACTCATATACATCATGGGTTCCGATTTGCCAAAAACATCTTTGTTATTGACACTTTCGAGTGTGTTGGTCAGTTTTACACCAAATTGAACCCCGTTTTCTATGGAGGCAGCACTGAGCGATTTTACAATTTGTATGGCATCAGGGTATTTAAGGTCGTGCTCAAAAGCAAGGTCGGGAATCTGGCAGGAGAAACCCATCCGGGTGTTGAGTAGCCCGCGCAGTTCCTCCGGTCCGAGCAAAGTAGGATTTAGCTTGATGGTTGTATGCAGTCTCTTCTCCCGGATCAGGTAAAGTCCGATTTTTTCGATCTCCCCCGACGGACAGCCGTGCATGGTACTCAGGGTGACATTATCCGATATCAGGGATGGAATTTCAATGAGATCAATTGCAGGATATATCTCCCGGATAGAATTTTTCGCAGTTTCAAGTTCGGCACTGGCATCGGGCATCCGGGCAAAAAACCACTGGACATTGGCATTCATGATCCCCTCAAGATTATAGCCCACACTCATGTTGAACAATGTTCCCGGCGGGCCTGGGAACCCAAGTTCCCGATGCAGGATGTGAATGATGATCCAGGCATTCAGGTATTCGGTGAATGACTCCTTTATTTTCAACTCCTGCGACCATTCACAATTGTAACCCTCGTCCTGCATATCGATGCAAGGTTTGGAAACCTCGAGTTCATCCAGGGTTTGAATTGTTTTTAATTCGATATAACGTGCTCCGCAAAGCCAGGCAGCTACAATATTCAAGGCAAGTTGCGTATGCGGACCGGCAGCCACCCCGATGGGAGTTGTCAAAAGTCTGCCGTACCTGATCATACCCAGAGGATCATTAAGTTGAGGCCGAAAAAAAAGACTTCCCGGGATACCCATGAAACGGTTTTGCCTGATTTCGGCGAGTGCTAAACGAAGCAGACCCGGCAGTGGTATTGGATTGAAATTTCCCGACACAGTTTCGAATATTTTTTCAGATGAATGAACAGGCCCAAAATTAGTTAATTTTGTCACCTCTCAAACAAACCGGAAATCTATATGCAAGATATTGAAACGTACCTGGATGAAGCATTCACTGAAGCCTTTCATTCTGTAAGGGCCAATGTTGGCGGGCCGTTTGGCGCAGTTATCGTGATGGATGGAAAAGTGATCGGGAAAGGGGGAAACATGGTTAGTTCACAAAATGATCCTACAGCACATGCCGAAATCACAGCCATCCGTGATGCATGTCAGCATATACAAAACTTCAATCTTACCGGTGCGGTCTTGTATGCCACCTGCGAACCTTGCCCGATGTGCCTTTCAGCTATTTACTGGGCTAATATCAAAGGAGTTTATTATTGTTCAACACGGCATGATGCAGCCGGCATTGGGTTTAAAGACAACCACATTTACGAAGAATTAAACCTGCTTCCTGAAAACAGGAATATCAACTTCGAGCAGGTAAACCACCCTCGCGCGGTTGAACTTTTCAGGGAATGGGCTGAAAAAACCGACAAAACACCGTACTGAAAATCATACTGCATACGTATCTTTACTTGGCCCAGGGCGGTTTTGGCGGCGCTTTGGGTCCTTTGGGATGTTTGGGAGCCTTCGGCTTTTTCGGTTCTTTAACCTTGGGCGGTTTTGGGGCTTTTTTGGGCTTAGGCGGGGGCTTGGGTTTCTGAATCCCGCTTGTGATGGAACCAGCCGGATTGGAAATGGTCACTGCAGGTGTAAAGACCGTAATGATCAGAAGGGACAGGAACAGAACTATTGATTTCATACATTTCAAATTTATCAACCTTAGACACCACAAATGTAACAGGTTTCGCGTTATTTGCAAAAAATGATGGCCGGCAACCAAATGGTCCCGGCCATGCTCATCATTGTTTACTAAATTGGATTGAAGTCAGAAAAGTGATCACTTCATCATTGTTTGATCAGCTTTTTCGTGTATCCCATGTTTCCGTTAACAACCCTGACGAAGTATAACCCGGCCGGCTTCCCAGCCAGAGTAAACTCCTTTTTCAATTGGCCGTTCATTTCATCTCCAAGGATCAGATCTCCGTACATTCCATAAACTGCCACATACACTTTCCCACTGATGCTTTCACCGGTTAGATTAAGGGTAAACCGCCCGGATGTCGGGTTCGGATAAATGCTGAACATGGATCCATCCGATGGGAGCGGCATTGGTTCCTCAATCGCTGTGCCTGTCATCGGCGCCGCCAGGGTATTGCAATACTGTCCGGACGAAGTGATGTAGCCATGCATATATCCGTTTAACCAAACCCTGGTCCCTGGAAGGTAATTAATCTTCTGACCAGCAATCATCGTTACGTTGCCACCGCCCTGTACCTCAAAATTTGTTCCGGTACCTGCAACGGTGATCGTTTGGGAAGCATTGTAGCAATTTGTCTGACCACTGCCCACCGTGATGTTTTGCAAGGTAAGAGTAGCAGGTAACGAAAGTATTACATTCATCGGGTCGGAGCCGCTGCATCCCGTCGTACTTACCGTTAAGGTATAGGTGGTGGTTGCCGGGGGTGAAGCAATTGGATTCGAAATTGCCGGGTTATTGAGCCAGGTTGTCGGGCTCCACGACCAGGTATAAGGCGGTGCACCTCCTGTTACGGAACCGTTGAGCTGAACCGATGATGACGTCATGATAACATCATTCCCCGCATTGACAACTAAGGCATTTGCTGCAACTGAGATGTTTGACCCATTGTAAAAAGAGGTGATGATGTTTCCTGCCGGATCGCTGTACTCACATGCACCGGTTGTTGGCGTATCCCAGGATAAGGTTGTTGAAATCCCTGCGGAGGCCCTGAATCTGAATTGGATCAGTGTGCCGGATCCGATGTTGGCCGCGGTTGTTGAGGCCCATGACATCAGTACCTTGTTACCGGAACGGTTCACAACCAGCAAACCATTGCTCAGCGCCGCATTGAGGGAATGATACCCTTTAAAAGTCATCTTGGTGGTATCAAAAACCAAGGATAGCGTAATGCCCCCAACGTTGCTGCAATTCGTTACCGTAATCGGAATACTCAGGTTCCCGGTACAGGAACCGGCAACCCCTCCTGCAGTGGTAGTGATAGCAGCCTGTGTCACAGTTAACTGAGCAGTGTTTGAAGTCACAGCCGGTGTACAGGTACCTGAAAGAACACACTGGTAAAGGTATCCGTTCATCCCGGTAGCAGCCGGATTGATGGTCAGGGTTGCACTGTTCACTCCGGAATAAGGGGTAACACCGGAAACATTCGAATAACTCAATCCGCCATTGGTACTCACCTGCCACTGGTAACCTAAACCTGTGCCGCTGCCAGTCACCGAAAAACTTGTGGTTCCTCCGGCATATATGGACTGATTTACCGGGTTCGTTGAAATGGAAGGAGGCGTGTTTATCGTTGCACTGCCGTTGGTCAGAGTCGAAAAGATCACCTGCCCGTTGAGATCGCTGAATTCGCAGTTGCCTGGTGTTTGTGTATCCCAGGTCAGAGGACTGCTTCCGGGAACGCCGGTGAATTTCAGTTCGATCAGGACCCCGCCGGAGGCTATGGTGGCCGCCGAGGTATTCGACCATGCCAGGTAAACCTTTCCTCCGGCAGCATTGCTGATGCAATTGCTGCCCGTCAAAGCCGCGTTTGGATTCTGGAGTCCTGTATAAGTCAGTACCGATGTATTGTACCCCAGGGTCAGCGAGAAAGATCCGACACCAATAAAATCAGTTACGGTGATAGGCACAATCACCACCTGACCAGGACAAACTGCAGCCACTGTTGGGCAGGTTGTTAAAACATTCGGAAGCACGGTGAGTGTTGCCGGATTGGAATAGGCAACCGGAGTGCAGGACCCTGTTAATTTACACCGATACTTGTATCCGCTGATTGCAAGCTGTGCCGCTGTAACTGTCAAGGTCGGTGTCGTCACATTTGAATAGTACCCGCTGTTGGCCAGATCATTGAATATGGAACCACCATCGGTGCTGCACTGCCATTGATAACCTAAACCTGTCCCTGTTGCGGCAACACTGAAAGTGGTATTTTGTCCTTTTGCAATGGTGCTGTTTACCGGATGCGCTGTCACAACAGGTATCCCGCTGATGGTCTCATTCCCGTCCACAAAAACGGAGGTGATCTGCGACCCGTTCACACCAGTATACTCACAGTTTCCAGGAGTGGCTATATCCCATACCAGCGTACTCGTACCAGTTGCAGCAGAAAACAGGAGTGTGACCAGTGTCCCATTTCCAAAAGTGGCAGCGGTTGTCGACGACCAGGTCATGTAAACCTTGCCACCACTTGCATTCGCCACAAAGGTACCTCCCGACAAAGCCGCATTCAGGGTTTGAAAACCTGTATAGGTCAGGATGGATGGATTATAAGAAAAGACAAGTGAAAACGATCCAACTCCGGTAAAATTGGTTGCTGTTACCGGAACTGTGATATTCCCAGGGCAAAATGTTGCCGTCGGAAGGGTGGTGGTTATTGGGTTGATAACCGTAAGTGTCACTACATCGGAGTATAAAACCGGAGTACATGTCCCTGTAAGTTTACAACGGTATCTGAGCCCGCTATAAGAAGTGAGGGCATTGGCAATACCCAGTGTTGCAGTGGTTACGCCGGAATAGGGCGCATTGTTGGTCAGATCGGTCCAGTTGGTTAACCCGTCCGGGCTTTTTTGCCAGAGATAAACCAGTTCAGTTGCAGAAGCCGAAACCGAAAAGGAGGTATTCTGGCCAACCAAAGCGGTGGTATTGACAGGTTGTGAAGAAATAACGGGAGGCTGATTAATTGTAGCCGTACCATTGGTAAAAGTAGCGGCAAGGATTACACCGCTTGTATTGGCATACTCGCAATTTCCCGGTGTTTGCGTGTCCCACACTAGGTTGGTTGTACCGGGTATGGCGGTAAACCTGAGTTTCACCAGGATACCGTTTCCAACATTGGCCGCAATTGTATTGGCCCAGCTGATGATGACCTTGTTGCCGGTCGCGCTGATGATCAGCAGTCCTCCGTTGATAGTCAGCTGAGGGTTCAACTCGGTATATCCAAGGTAAGTCAGCATGGTATTGTCGAAATTCAAGGCCAGGGATATGGCCCCGATCCCATTGCAGTTGGTCACATTGACCGGAACCGCAATCTCACCCGGACAGCTTGTTATTGGCCCGGGGGTGGTGACAATCTGGGCATGGCCTGAACCAGCCCAGATTATCAGCACAAAAAGTGGTAGTATTTTAAAAATCAGTGTCTTCATTTTGCAGAGATTTTTAGTTTGATACCACGATCTTGATCATGTCGGAACTGATATTCCCGTTGCTTTGGATTTCGATTTTCATTAAATACATGCCAGGTTTAACGGATTGAGCCTTTAATGCCACTTTATGGCTGCCGGAAGAAAAATCACCCGAAGCAATAGACATTACCGGGTTTCCTGTAAGATCAACCAAAGTCATCCGGATGTTGGCCGGTTTTTCCAGAGAAAACGCAACGACTGAATTTTCGGTAACCGGGTTTGGATAAACTGATAGCCCGGTGAGACCAGTTGTTACCTGAATACCTGTTAATTTGGTGTTGATCACAGGAATAGAAACAATAACCCCATCAATCGGCGTTGCAGAAACATCAGCAAATTCACAATAATCATAAATGTCAAGTGAAATACCGGTTTTGAGATCTGACAGGTCCTTTGCTTTTATCTTCAGATAAACAACTACGTTTTCGTTGTTGATATTCAGCGCATTCAGGTCGCACCAACCCATCCTGAACAACCCGTCGGAGGCACTCCATGAAAATCCGGTAACCCCGTTGATCAACCGGGCTCCGGTAATTTCGAGATATTGCTCGGGATAATAAAACCCCAGGGAAATGGCACCAATCTGCATCCCGGTTTTCATCTTCACCGGCACTTCAAATTCAGTAAAGGATTCAACAATTTGTGAGCCTTCATGAACCAAACCAACAGAACCGGAACTTTTTTTCAAAGGTGCGTATGTTGCATTCACATCACCAAAGCAAATCATGTCGATGTTGCCGGTTACATTGCTTCCGTTCATAATCACCGTATCGTAATGATAGAGATAATCCCCGGCGGGGAATGTGGTAATTCCACTGGTGTATCGTTGCATCACCAGTACGGCATCGGTCCCGTTGATGCTGTGGCTGAGGTTGACATCTGCAGCAGCCAGTTGCATGCCTGTCAAAGGTGTGATTTGTGCAAAATGGTTAAGAATATTCAAGGCATCCGTTGCGTTTACACAACTTGAAGGGGGTGCGGCTGGCGTGATCGTCATTTTGTAGTTCCCTGATGCCATGGAGGCAAAAGCGTAAACCCCGGAAGCATTGGTTGAAGTGCTAATGACTGTAGTGCCTGCAAAATCTTTGATCACCATCGGAACGTTTTTGATTGGATTAGCCAGTGCATTGACGTATTTTACAGTCCCGCTCATAACAGTTGTGGGAGTATGCAGTGATGGAACCTGTGCAAATGGACCGATATTAACCCGTCCTTTGGCCGAATTATCAGATTTATCGTAAATTCTCTGGTGGATCATGGTCGAATCGCCCGAACCCCAGAAATTGTATCTTGCCTCGATGTTGTTGACAGTATTGTTATACAGGTCGTATGCCCCTTTGTTGTTAAGGATGTTGTTGGTGAATGCTGATGAGTTACCAAGTATCACTGAGCCTGTACCATCGAGACTAATCCCATAGCCCAGATTGTATGTGAAAAAAGAATTTTTAATGGTTGGCGAAGCGCTGCTGATATTGATCCCGTTGCCGGTAGCCTGAGTCACAACACAATGGTCGATTGTTGGTTGTGCAGTTGCATAAAGGCGAATATTGTAGCTACCCGCTTTATTGATGTTGCAATAGGTGAGTGAGCTTACTGCGCCGCCATAGTTGCTGTTGTTGTGAAAATAAATGCCATTCCAATCTCCTGCAACACCGCTTGATGGTTTAAAGGTTATGATACTGTCGGCTTTACCAACTGCATATAATTCTCCTCCATAGGGATTACCGCTACCATCAGCAGTTCCAATCTGTATGTTTTTCCCTAAGGCAAAATTCAAGGTAGTTCCTGGTTCAATGGTCAGCCTCCTGACATCATAATACCTTCCAACTACAATATTATTTAAAATCAGGTATTCCGCATTGTCCTTGGTTATAGTTCTGCTTTCAGTATAATGCCCGCCAGATAGTGCGATCATATTCTGGATATTACCGGTAAATGTATTGTATTTATGAACTGGTGCTGATGGCCAGTCAAGATAATTGACAGGATACCTGCCGTTATTATTGAAAGCACAATAAGTAAAGGACCCATAACCGGCATTATACCTGAGGCCATCCGTAACAGCATTGGACATTGTGCAGTGGTCGATCGTAACGCTGCCGGTATTCTCACAAAGAATATTATAGTCGCTTGCTTTGGTTATAGTACAGTATTTTAATTGATTCGTAGCAGTGCTGTAATCACTACAGTCTTGGAAATAAATACCATTCCAATCTCCTGCAACACCACTGTATGGTTGAAAGGTAATGATGCTGTCGGCTTTACCAACTGCATATAATTCTCCTCCGAAGGGATTACCACTACCGTCATAGGTTCCAACCTGAATCTTTTTCCCAGGTGCAAAATTCAAAGTTACCCCGGGATCAATGGTTAGCCTCCTTACTTGATACCATTTTCCAATCGTGAGGTTATCCATAATATGATATGCGATACCATCGTTATGAAAGGTCCTGCTTTCACTGAGACTGCCGCCGCAGTAACCGATCATATTGATAATATTTCCCAAATATGTGTTTGCGGTAAGGATCGGCGAAGTGTGGGGCTCCGAAAAGTATAAGGGATACCGGCCATTGGATTGCAATGTTGTATGCATCACTGTGTTGTAAGCTCCGTAAAATTTTATCCCATCCTGAACAGCATTCCTGATCGTACACTGGTTTATGCGGGGTTGATTGGTGTTTTCAATATACATATTGTAGGTATTCCCTTTTTCAACAATACAGTAATCCATCACAGACGTTGCACCGTTATAATCGCTTCTGTCATGAAAATAAATGCCTTCCCACCCACCGATGATACCGTTCATTGCGGTGTATGTTATTGTACTATCTGCATCGCCTATTGAATATAACTCTCCCTGATAAGGATTGCCGCTACCATCATAAAATCCGATCTGAATCTTTTTTCCCGGAGCCATTTTAATTACATTTCCCGGCTCTATGGTTAGGCGGCATACATCATAATATTTTCCGATGCTCAGGTTATCCAGGATATAGATGGGAAATGACAGTGAGTTCCAACGATTGTTGTCGGATACATTACCTCCCGGCAAACAAATTCCATTATAGGTATTATTGGTCAATGTTACATTTCCGAGTAACTTTTGAATGGTCATGTTTACCGTCGGATAATACAGGCCATAGAGGTTATTGTTTATGGTCGTATTGGTGAAATTTGGCCTCGCGACTGCAGTTGTAAGACAAATGCCCGACACACCGTTATAGGAGATGGCACATGTATTGAGATTTGGATTTGAGCTCCCCTCCAGATACAACCCGTTTTCGGTATTTCTGAGGATCGAAGAATTTTTAATGGTCAGAAGAGATCCATCCAACCGGATTCCATTCCCATCTGCTGTACGAATATTACAGTTATTAAGGGTGGGTTCATTGGTCAGATAACAATAAAGGTTTGCATTGTTGGTCCCGAACCCTGCATTGGAAATTACAGTGTAATAAAATTGTGACGAAACACCTGCATCACTGTTATCATCGAAAAAAACCCCATCCCATTTTCCAGTCTCATTGGTAAAATATGTAAACCTCACAGAGTCGACAGGAGTTCCGTTGCAAATGAGATTTGCAGCCCCCACACTTAAACCGGTTTCCGGTAAGAACAAAATGGTTGCCCCGGCTTCGAAGGTGTGTGTTCCTGCTGTAAACGAAATATCCGAAGTTGCCCAATAAGGGCTTGCCGCTTTTGTAAAGGCAAGAATGGCATTGAGGTTTCCGTTTAACTGGGTGCCTGGGGTTGTAAGTGTCATGTCAAGAAAAGTGGAATTGTTGATGGTCGAACCGGTGTGCACAACAGCATATTGAAGATACTGTTTGGTCAGACCTATGGTTATCGGAGAGGCAGTAACCAGGGTGGTCCAGTCACCCCATATACCATCGCTGCCAGCTGTACGATAAGACACCTCTAAGTTTGCAGGAGAAACAACCGATTTATTAAAAGTAAGGGTATTTATTACCCGTTCAGCGCCAAGTTCATAAAATGGGTTGGAAACAAAAACACCGTGGTTTACATAGTTGGCCGTCATATTTACAGGTGCATAACGGGAGTTAAGGATCGGTGTGCCGGAGCCGTTTATCCCACCGGTATAGAACATTGTTCCGTTGCCCTGGAAAGCAGCACCATCTTTGGTATTATCAAATAAAATATTTGGAGATAAATTCCACACAAGCGAACCGGCATCGGCGTTGGCATAATAAACTTTATCGCTCAATGATCCGCCTAAATCGCCTGCCATCACTGTAATCAAACCATTTGTTGAAACCGAGGAATGGTTGCTGACAGCCACCGGCAAAGATGTTCCGGATGACCATGACCCGGTAGCCCCTGCCCCGGTGAACACCGGGGTGGCGATATAAACTGTGTTTGCCTTGGTTCCGGAGTTATCATAACCCCCCAGCACATATAATTTATTGTTATAGGTTACAGCGCTGTGTCGATTACGGGCAGCTGGAAGACTCGTTCCTGCTGTAAACGCCGACAAAGTGTTCAGTGCATTGACTTTGGCATAATAAACTGAACTCAAAGCAGTGTTTTCAGTTATTGAACTTGTTCCTCCAACCACATAAATGTAGCCCATTATATAGGTGGCCGTGTGCCCCCAAAGAGCGACCGGAAGAGAAACAAGTGAAGTTTGCCAGGTACCTATAGTCCCATCGGTATTGATGGCAGCATAATAAATGGTGTTGAAAACTGTTGTGGCATTCCTGCCCCCCATCACATATATTGTATTTGTCCCGATCACTATGGCCGGGTCGCGCAATGCTGTCGGTAAAGGGTTCAGGGCTGTCCAGCTGCTGATACCCCCGGGCAGAATGGTTGCAACATACACGCTGTTCACATAACTGGGATTGTTATAACCCCCTGCCATATATACATACCTGTTATTCCACGTAACAGTTTTGTGACCGGCAATTGTTTGGGGCAGTACAGTAGCGGTAAGCCAGTTACCGATATCACTGGCAGCATACTGCAGATAAACGCTGTTGCCTGCGACAACAGTATTGCTTAATACCCCTTTATGGAAATCGGCATCAGTGGTTTGGGTAAAATTCACCTGAGCATTCAAAGTGCCATAGCCCAGCACAACAAAGGAAACAATTCCCAAAAATAAAACTTTTGGTAAAAACCTGTTTGTCCAAAAATGTAACTGATTTTTCATAGTTCATTGTTTTAATTGATTTGTTAAAAATAATTCACTGGTTAAATGCCTGAAACCCCACCCTGAATCCTTCTCCGGAAAGAAATGGACTTTCTCCCCTTCCCTTCCTGTTGAAGGGGGTCAGGGGGGGTAGGGTTAAAACTTTCAAAAAAAAATTTATTGGTAGTCTTGGCAGCTGAGAATCAATGACAATTATATGTCAAAAAATCTGTGGCAAAGTAGTATAAATCATGAAGGATTATATAGCCCAATCAGGTCATTTTTTAAGATAATTTCTCTGCCTGATTGAATATTTGACTAACTTTGAATAAAAATAAACCCAAGATGGCACTTTCTTCACTACTACTGATAGCTGCAATAGCATTGGCAGCTATTTTCGTTTTCATTTTTCTGTACAGTTCAATTCTGATCGTTGGCGGAAAAGAGATCAACGTACTGGAGCGCCGATGGTTCGGTAAAGAGATGCCCAAGGATCGTGTATTTGCCATGAGCAACGAAATCGGGGTCCAGGCCAGGACCAAGGGGCCTGGTTTGTATCTGCTGATCCCTTTCATCTATAAAACCAGAAAACAGGAGTTCACGGTGATCGGCAATGATGAAATAGGTGTGGTGATCTCTGTCGACGGCAATCCTGTACCCTCCGGTAAGATTTTTGCAACATCTGTTGACTGCAATTTATTTCAGGATGGCGAATTATTTCTTAAAAACGGTGGTGAAAAAGGCACGCAGATACAATTTCTGCCTCCGGGAATTTATCGGATCCATCCACTGCTCTTCACTGTACAGATTATGCCTGTTACCATCATAGGTGAAAATCAGATCGGTATTGTTGAATCCATCGACGGAGCGCCAATTCCCCCGGGACGTATCTTTGGAAAAGTTGTTGATTGTGATTTATACCAGGATGGTGAAGCCTTTTTGAAACACGGGGGAGAAAAAGGACCTCAGATAAAAACATTGCCCCCGGGGAACTATCGTATCAACCCATTGTTATTCAAGGTGAAAAATGTCAATGTGACAGCCATCGACAAAGGGCAGATCGGCATTGTAACTTCCCAGGATGGCAAACAGATCAGCGGGGGGCGCCTCCTGGCCAGAACAGTTGAAGGACACAGCAATTACGAGGATGGTGAAGCTTTTTTAAATAACAATGGCGAAAAAGGGCCGCAGGTATCCATCTTGTTGCCCGGAAAATACCGTATCAACACCGATCTTTTCAGGGTGGAGATTAAAGAAACCATCATCATCCCCGATCAGAAAGTGGGAATTGTGGTTGCAAGGGACGGTCAGCCTTTGCCGGAAACAGAATTTGTTGCCAAAGCCATCATCGGCCATAATAATTTCCAGGATGTAACTAAATTTCTTGAAAATGGCGGACAGCGCGGACCGCAGTTCGATGTGCTCAAACCCGGCACGTATTATATCAATTCGCTGATGTTCAGTGTTGAACTCGACAGTGTTGCGGTTGTTGAACGCGGACAGGTGGCCGTGGTCGTTTCAAATGTCGGGCTGGAACCACCCCACATCCATGAAATAGCCAAAAAAGTGGCAGAAGCCGAAAAATCCGATGTCATGCCTGATGTGGGAACCGATGAATCTAAAAATGCTGAAACCCGCATTGATGTTGGCATTGAAAGATATGTTGTTCCCAAAGGATACCGGGGTGTTCAACAGGAGGTGGCCGGTCCAGGAATTTATTACCTCAACCGCCGTGCCTATATCGCCTATATCATTGATACCACAAACATCACCATCGATTGGGACGAAGCCCAGGAAACCCGTTTCGATCCATTGAAAGTTGTATCGCACGATGGTTTTGAAATCAGCGTGTCTGTGAAAGTTGTTATCCGGGTCAGGCCCGACCAGGCTCCCTATATGGTTGCCAAGATCGGCTCTATCCAGAACCTCATCGAACATGTGATCCACCCCATGATCGACTCAAGTTTCCGTAACCAGGCCTCCGCAACCTCGGCCATGAACTTTATGCAAAACCGTCATGAAGAACAACAAAAAGCCGAAGACAGGGCCCGCCGGGAACTGGAAAAATACCATGTTGAACTGGTATCGGTGCTGATCTGTCAGATTCAATTGCCCGAAAACCTGATGAAAACCCAAACGGAACGAATCATTGCCCAACAGGAACAGGCGATGTATGTGGAACAGCAAAAAGCACAGCAAACGCGTATCGCCATGGCCAAAACTACTGCTGAAGCCGACAAGCAGGTGGACCTGGTCCAATCGGAAATTGAAGTGAAAATTGCCGAAAACCGCAAACAAAAAGCGATTAAAGAGGCTGAAGGCAAGGGAGAATCCACCCGCCTTGAAAAAGCAGGTGAAGCATCCGGCATCGAGTCGATCGGCAAGGCAAAAGGAGTGGCCATCCTTGCAGAAGGAACGGCAACAGCCGAAGCCTATGAAAAACAACGGCAGGCCATCGGCCAGGAGGGTGTGATCGCGGTACAGATTGCCGAAAAACTCGCCACAGGGAATGTAAAGGTTGTTCCCGACACACTCGTTACCAGCGGAGATGGCAGTGGCGGAGGTCTCGGGCAGTTGCTGGGCGCTTTTCTAACCAAAAAAATTGTTGAACCCACAGAAAGAAAACCCGAAACAATAAAATAAAAGTATGGCCGATCATCACAATAAAAAGCGGTTTCTGAATATGCCCAAATACACCGGGGGAAGTGAGGCTTTCAGGGAGTTTATTGCCTCAAACCTGCAGTATCCTCAGGCCGCCATCGATGCCGGGGTTGAAGGAACCGTGATTGTTGAATATGATATCCACGACAATGGAATGGTACAAAGTCCGCGCGTGTTGAAAGGAATAGGCCACGGCTGCAATGAAGAGGCTTTGCGGGTGGTTGGCCTTCTACGTTTTGAAAAGGTGAAAAACAGGGGTGTACGCGTAAAAATGACCACCAAAGCCACCATTAACTTCAAATTGCCGGGGATTAAAATCAACTATTCTGTTTCTGACAATGCTATTCCTCCTACTCAAAAAAACGAACAGGGGCAGACAGATCCTGCCCCTGTTGTTTATTCCTATACGGTAACCTTTTAACCCGAATAGAGATTTCAGGTTTTTCCTGCGCCATCAGATAATCAGCGCATGATAAATGGCACAATGGTGGCAATCACACCAGTACAAACAACAACCAGGATAAACAGGTTATACCGGATATTATAGTTGCCAAGAAGCGACTCATCATAATATTTCGCCACATTCTGATCTTTGTACATGGCAATAAGCCCGTTCACAAGCTTGATCCGTGTTTGCCTTCCTTTGACCAGACCGATGATAACAACAATATTGACCAGAACGATCAGGCTGACAAATACGAACATCACGGCCAGTGAAGAGGCATCGGTACGTGACTTTTCAACCATCCCGGAATTTACGGCAAGGGTTATCAGGTTCAGAAAAATAGATGTGAGAATGAAGATGATATCGGTGCGGGTGTTTTGCTGCAATTCGGATGTGATGTGATTGTGGACATGTGCTAACATAGTTTGAGGTTTAAATTGGCTAATAATTATATTGACGTTAAAGGACTGCTTTTATTTTTTCCCATCGCAAAGTAAACTAATTTTTTAAAGTGGAAGGTCTTTCTTGGGAAAATTCACACCCCAGGTTCCCTCAGATAACAATTGATGGTTTTTAACGTTTGAGTGTTGCGCTATAAGCCTCCATTCATTTTATAAATCATGAGAACAAAAAAGTTATTACTTACCGCAATTGTCCTGTTCGCGATATCTATCGGGGCGATTGCCCAATTCCCAATTGAAATCAAAAAGATCCTTGATCCGGCAACGGGTGGCCTCTCTGAAAAAGACGCGGTGGCAGGAATCCGTGAAGCCCTCGTGAAAGGCACCGGGGAGAGTGTAAAAATTGTTTCGAAGGTGAACGGGTACTTTGCCAACCCCGAAATAAAAATACCATTCCCGCAAGAGGCAAAAGATGTTGAAACGAAACTCAGGGCCATCGGGCTGGGATCGCAGGTGGATGAAGTGGTTACTTCCATCAACCGGGCTGCCGAAGATGCAGCAAAAAGCGCTGAACCGGTTTTCGTATCAGCCATCAACGGGATGAGCATCGCCGACGCCATCAACATCGTGAAAGGCAACAATGACGCAGCCACCCGTTATCTTGAAAAGACCACTTCCCCCGAATTGAGATCAAAATTCAGCCCTATTATCAAAGCTTCCCTCGACAAAGTAGATGCAACAAGGCTGTGGGCCGAAGTGATCAAACAATACAACCAGATCCCGTTTGTTAAAAAACAAAATCCCGACCTTACCGCCTATGTCACAGATAAAGCCATTGCCGGACTGTTTGTGATGGTGGCCAAAGAGGAAGCTAAAATACGGCACGACCCGGCTGCCCGGGCAACTGAACTGCTGAAAAAGGTGTTTGGAAATTAATATCTTATCTTTTTTGAGCCACAACGACCATTATGTCCCGGGTATTCAGGGATAAATTCATTTTTTCAGGGATGCCGTTGTATATTTTCTGTAAAATAGCCGGACATTCTTCCCGCTTTTGAATAAACAAAGAGTAAAATATCTGTCTGACACTTCTGGAAACAGCAGGATAGGAAATGTCAATCACCTGAAATCCATTCTTTTCAAGAAGTTTTGTGATTGATCTTTTATTAAAATAGTGCAGGTGCGCTGGAGGCGATATCATACGCCATTTCTTTCCCTGCAGTCTGGGCAGTAAGGCACCAATGTCTCCGGTAGTAATCACAATAAATCCACCTTGAGATATTTCCGCTGATATCTTCTTAACCACCATCATCGGGTTTATTAAATGTTCAATGACATCCCACATAAACACCGTGTCGAAATCAAATTTGTGTGGAAATGATTCCAGGTAATCACCACAAAAAACATTCAGGTTCAAGGTTGTTTTTGCAAATTCAGTGGCTTCCTTTGAAATGTCAATTCCGGAATATGCTGCCTTCCATTTTTTTGTGACAAGTTCACCAAAGAACCCATAAGCACATCCTATTTCAAAGATTTTCTTCAACTTCTCCTCCGGGATGATTTTCTCAACAGCGGTCATTCTTTTTGAAAAATTCTGCTGATGTTCCGCTTTATCTCTCGGGTAGTCATCGTAAGCATCACCTTTAAAGTACTTTTCCGAATAAATAGACTGTAAATCCGCATACCCGATTTCAAGGTTGGCTGTTACGAATCCGCAATCCATACAATTCATCAATAAACCATCATAAATCATTTTTTGATGCTGGCCTCCGCAAATGATACAATTTTTCATGATTTTTTATTCGTTATGCCAAATGTTTGGCCCTAATTATTTCCCGGATTTTATTCCCCTGGCAGGAACCCCGGCAATGGTCATATCATCCGGAACATCTTTCGTTACCACTGCTCCGGCACCAACCATGATGCGATGACCCAGTTTTTTCTCCGGAAGAATGGTTGAATTTGCACCGATATAACAGCCTCTTCCGATTTTTACATAACCCAATACCACTGCGTTGGGCGCAACCGTGGTAAAGTCATCCACGATGGCATCGTGCATGATGTTACAGAGTGAATTCAGCTTGACCAGGCTGCCGATGGAAGCGTTGGCAGAAACATTCACACCGTGCTGGATTACCGCCAGCCGGTCGATCCGCGCTGTCCGAGATATACAGGCAGTGGGTGAAATCAGTCCTTCAAAGGAGTATCCGGCATCCTGGTAAAAATGAAAAAGTTTTTCCCGTAACGAGGGTTTGTCGGGCGACAGGATCACAGGGAACTGTTTATATTGATCTGCCTTGTTTTTTGCATCCTGGTCAGTTCCCAGTATCTTATAATTCATGTATTCACCGGTACGGTCATTATCGAAAATACCCACAATGCTCACGTTGCATTGCTCGCACAATTCGATCATTTCATGAAATCCCCCTACCAATATGATCTTCTTCTCCAACATGATTTAAAGTTTTACCAGCAAGTCATTCATCTTTCAACCCGACCTGTTCTTCAATTATATACAACGGCCGGTTCTTCGTCTGCAAAAATATTTTTCCGATGTATTGTCCGATGATTCCGATTGCAAACAACTGCATCCCGCCAAGCAATGTTATAAGCGCAATAATGGTTGGCCAGCCCAAAACCTCAATACCTGTAAACAACCGCTGAAAAATAACGATGATAAAATAAATAAAACTAATCAGTGAAATGATTAAGCCAAGTATTGAAACATATTCAATTGGTTTGGTTGAAAATGAAAGCAATGATGTTAATGCAAACCTGAACTGCCGGGATAAAGGATACTGTGTTTTCCCTGAAAACCGCTTGCCGGAAGCCACAAGCACTTTTTCTGTGGGAAGGTTAAGCGATCCCATGATGAAAGTCAGGCTGGGTTCAATTTCCCTGTATTTCAACACTTCATTGATGGCTTTCCTTGAAATGATCCGGTACATGCTTGTGTTGAAATCCATCTTTACATCCGATAAATTTGAAATCACACGAAGAAAAAGCCTGGTGACAGAATTCCGGATGGCCGATTCATTTTTCGACTCCTTGATTCCATAAACAATGTCAAATCCTGAATTGATTTTATTATATAATAAGGGAATATCCTCGGGTTCATCCTGAAGGTCGCCATCCATGATCACGGCAAATTTACCGGAAGAAGCCTTCAGCCCGGCAACAACAGCAACATGCTGCCCGAATGAACGTGAAAGCTTAATGTATTTGACCCGATTGTCGGATTGATACTGGCTTTTTAGCACATTCACCGTATCATCCTTATTGACATCTGTCACAAAAATAATTTCATACGCCAGTTGCATGGCATCCAAAGTACTTTTCAAACGCCCGGCCAATACGGGAATATTTGATGCTTCATCCCTCACAGGAATGACGACCGATAAATCAGTGAACATGATCAATTTTTAATTTTTCTAAAAAATTCGAATACTCAGCCCAGTCGCCAACATCGGTCCATGAACCCTGGCTGACAGGGAATACGCCAATCCTTCCATTTCTTTCCTTTACCTTGTTGATAAGATGAGTTATATGGAAAAACGAATCTTCCGGTATCTCGTCAATAAGGTCAGGTTCCATGATATATACACCACTGTTGATCATAAAAGTCAACTCCGGCTTTTCATTCAATTCGGTCATCAATCCATTCTCACCTATTTCAATCACTCCATAAGGTATTTTATAATGCTTCAGAGCAGCTACAATGGTTATTTCGTTATTGTTTTTCACATGGTAATCATAAATTTCGCGCAAATCCTGATCGAGGATAATATCGCAGTTTGATACAAAGAAAGTTGATCTTATCTTATTCTTTAACAAAGTCAGACTTCCGATTGTGCCAAGCGGTTTCTCTTCCTGAAAATAGGCGATCGTATAATTCCGGATATGAAGATCTTCGAAATATTTTTTGATCAACTCCGCTTTGTAGTTGACAGAAATATAAAACTCGCTGCACCCGTAAGAATGAAACTTATCAAGGATGGTTTCCAGAATGGTCTTCTCTCCTACCGGGATCAGGGGTTTAGGAATAATGTTGGTGAGTGGTTTCATTCGCTCCCCTTTCCCTCCGGCCATGACAACCACCGGGAGGTTAAGCTGGCGATTGTCAATTTTCTCTGTCAGGGAAAAAACTTCATTCCAGAAATATATGTCAACCAAATTATTATTGTGACCGACCACAGGCATACATTCTGTCCGGTAATACATCATTTTATCCTTGATCGATTGAAAAGATTCACCCTCTCTGGCGACTGTGATTTCCTTCCTGAGGATATTCTGCAATTGCGTGCTGAGCGGGATCTTATTGACAATGGCTCTTTGGATATCCCCGATACTAAGCAATCCAAAAAATTGATTGCCCTTATGAACAATTAGCAGTTTGACCTTTTCCTGATCCATTTTTTTCAAAGCGGAAAGAATATCATCATCAAACTGAATGATAATATGACGAATGCGATCGGCAATTTCCTTTTTCATCCCGGTGCAACTATTTATCAAAAAGCTTCTTTTTAAACATTCCTGAGCGCATTTTTCAGAGCATCACAAATATATCTTACCGAATCGTGGCTTAATTTTCCATACATGGGCAGGGTAATCTCATTATCAGCAACATATTCGGTGAAAGGAAGTGAGCACGGTGGATTATTATAAATCGAAAAACGATGTACCGCCGGATAATGGATGCTTGTCTGAATACCGGCACCATGAATCAACTCTCTTACCGCATCGCGTTTAATGGCCGTTGAGTTGGTGAGAATGACTGGAAAAATATAGTTCGAAGTAAATTCCTGATGATTGGTAAAAGGAATGATAATACCTTCCTCATCCTTCAAAAGCTGAACATAAAGGTTTCTGATCTCCTGCCTTTTCATCAGGTCGTCCGTTAATTTTGAAAGCTGAACAATTCCGATGGCGGCCCTCAGGTCATCCATCCGTGAATTATATCCGAGGGCAATCACATCATACGTTGTGGCATGACCGATGGAACGCTGGTATGACATCGCCGTCATGCCGTGCGACCGTAAAAGTCTGACTCTTTTGGCCAGGTCATCATCATTGGTAACGATCATGCCACCTTCGCCGGTACTGATGTTTTTATTGGTAAAAAAACTGAAACAACCGATATCTCCGAGGGTGCCAAGTTTTTTCCCATGATATTCCGAGAGCGGGCCATGGCAGGCATCTTCAATTACTTTCAAATTGTATTTCTTCGCAATGGATAAAATAGAATCCATGTCACAGGGATACCCGGCATAGTGCATTACTATGATGGCCCGTGTTTTTGGGGTTATCCGCTTTTCAATCTCCTCAGGAGAGATTGTCAGATCGTGTGGCCCGCAAATATCAGCAAAAACAGGTGTAGCACCAACATACCTGATCGCATTGACAGTGGCTACAAAAGTCATCGACGGACAAATAACCTCATCATCCGGTTTCAGACCCAGAACATTAAATGCCAGGTGCAGGGAACTGGTACAGTTTGAAGTGGTCATGGCATGTTTTATCCCAAGCATGTCGGAAAATACCAGTTCAAACTCCTCACATTTCGGACCGGTTGAAATCCATTTTGACCGGATCACCTCTACCGCAGCCTTTTCCTCCTGTTCATCAAAATTGAGGTCAAACAATGGAATCGAATATTTCATTTTTATAATTTTATTCAGGATTTATAAATAAAACACCTTGCTTTCCGAATTGACCATATCCGAAATTCTGATGCTTCTGATATCAATACCAGGTACTTCAATGGTAAAGATGGTTGCCGGTTTGTTCTGCTTCGTGTTATAGATGGAAAACTCCACATAATTTCCCGGATCAACTGCATCGTTGATATGACTTATCTTTATCTTCTCTTTATCAGTAGCCGATGCATTTATTCTTTTGAATGACACTGAAAAATATTTACACCGTGAGTTATAAACGACCATTACCTTATTTGAAGTATTGCTGATAACAGAATCATTTACTCCGGGATGGTCGAGTTGTGCCAGCACCAGCAGGGCATTATCCGATTTGACCGCCTGTTTGTAAATAATCCTGTAACAGGGTACCGTCGTGTCTTTGGCTGCTTTCAGAAATTCTTTCTCGTCCCTGATCATGGATTGAAGGATTCCAGATTTGCATAAAATATAATAGGTCCATTGAAACCCTTGCTCAGTCACACCACCAGCCATATAATTGTAGTTATTCCACATCTGGGCTGAATAAATATTTGAATTTTGTGGAATGTTTTTAAAGGCATCTGCCTGGATCATTTCTTCAACAGTCCGCATCCTTACATTGGCCTGATGGACATCCTGTGCAACATAATAATTTGAAAAATCAGTCAAAAAAGCACACATCACAAATCCTGCCGAGAAAACGAGCGCCATGCCATGCCGCAACAGGGTATGACTTCGTGTAAAATTCAGCAGGAAGGTGGTTAGAACGGAGAGGAAAAGTATTACACCAAACAATGAAAAAAAGGTGGTAACATAACCAAGCATGTTTTGTGTGGTCACATAGAAAGTGTATTTCTGGGTCAGGGCCAGTGGGATATGCGGGAAAAAAGTGAGCATAGCAGCAATCACAAGGCCGATAAAAAGTGATTTATATGGAACACGCGGAATCCGGAGCAACATGAAATAACCCAGAAAGAAAACAAGTACCGATTTTACGATCCACTCGACATGCGCATGATAAAACAAATAGGGAACAATGTTTTTATACCCTTCTGTTAATTCAGATTTGGTTCTGAAAAAATCCTGCATGAGGTCGGAATCATACACAGTTAATGGAAAGGCCGTATAAGATAATTGCCATAAAACGGTAAAAAATGAGCCAATGGTAATGTTGTTTCCTGTCATACTGGTACCGGCATAAGTAGACGGATGAAAATGGCTGTATACTATGTAGGAAACACCATAACACAGCACAACAACCGCAAACGGCAGGATTTGCCAAAAGCATTGTTTAATTAACAAAAAACCTTTTTTTTGCTCCTGAACATTGTAATAAATTACCGATAGTGCCGCAAACCCGATGAAGAGGATAAAAACCTCATAAAACATGAGTCCTGCACCAAATAAAAATGCGGACAACAATAGGTACCGTTTTTTCTTTGTGACCTGAAAACGATAAAGGAGCAGATATGAACATAAAATGATCGAGAAGGAGAAAGTGAAGTAAAAGGGATAGGTAAAGAATAAACTGGTATGATTTGAAAATTGCGCAACAACCAGGAACAACAGTACAAAAAGGCTGGAGACTTCCTTTGATCTGGTAATAATTGAAACGACTTTATAAAACAGAAACAGGCATAAAATAATCGGGACAACCTGAAACATTTTGGTGATAAAGAGATCATCGATTTCATACGGTAAATTATGAAACAGTCCGAATATCAGGTAATAAAATCTTCCCGACATCTCGGAAAGATATTTTGTAATCAGAAATTCTTTGCCAAACCGTGTATTGATGTAATTTCCCATATCATCGGCAGAGCCGATACCGGTTCCGAAAAGGGGATAAAAGGTGATAATGGCAATAACCAGTAAAGTAAGGTAATAGAAGATATTGTTATCTATTGGTATTTTGTGTTTCAGAACAAATTGGCTTGCTTTTTTGAAATCCATCGTTGTTTTATTTTTCTGTGCAATGTTACTTATTTTTTCTTATAAAGCTCCTCATTAAAGAGATTGATCGCATCGGTCCGTACCATCTCTTCCAAAGGAATTTTGCGTTCAGTTGCTTTTTTTTGTTCTGCGGCAAGCCATTCCGGACTTGAGTATATGCTTTTTTCAATTATCCTGATGGGATTGGTGGCAGATGTGTCATATTCAACATAAAGCCGGTCGATCACCCCGAATCCCGGATTTCCGCTTCCAGAACCCACCGTGAGAAGCACAACGAAGTTTTGTCGCTCAATGGCCTCCCGAAGGTTAACTTCCCGGGTGGCTTTGACTTTTGTAAACGTTTCAGGAAATATTTCCTTGTCATAATACCAGATTTCCCGGTTGCTGAAGAGACCCTGAATGATTGGCTGATCCCACCATCCCCAGATAAAACTGTCGCCAACAAAATGTGCCGCAGGCTTGGGCTTCGTTGTATCTGTGATAAAATGAAAACATGGATAGGCAAGGGGTGCAAATGGAACATCCCAAATGAGATTCATGGTTTTATTGATATCATCGTCGTTGTGGCGGGGGTGTTTGTTTAATTCCAATGAATCTAAAACCATCCGGGGAAATTTAAATCCGGGTAACTAATCAGTTGTAAATATTAACGTTATTAACAGTTTTATGCGGTAATTAACAAGATAGTTTGCTGGTGTTGTTTTGGCTTATCGAAATCCAGCACATGCTAACAAATATTATTTTAAATGTTGATAAACAATCGGTTGCGTTCTTTGAAATAATGAATTTCAGGATTAGTTTTGCAGTATAAATTATGCAAACTCCTGAGCAAATAATTATCGGTGAAT
>CAIQUS010000051.1 GCA_903875045.1 uncultured Bacteroidales bacterium | reverse complement strand
GATACACTCGGATTATACTCATTAAGTCCCCTTGCCACAGCCTGCCTGACACCTGAAGATGTCGAAGTCCAGTACATCGCCCCGGCGGAAAGCCCGGTGGTAAAAGCCCAGGTGTTGTTGAGGTAGAAAAAACCCTGCTGACGGGATTGAAAACCTGTTGCCAGCAAGGTATCTTTCATCGGTCCGCCGGCCTGACCGGAGCCATTGCAGAACAGCACCAGCTGATCCCACTCAGCGGAGGTCGGAATGTGCCAGCCGGGAGGACAGAGACCCTGGGAAGCCGGGGTGGGGTCGTAGCGCATGAGTTCATCCCATTGGTAAAATGACGAATGATGATTGACGAATGACAAATGATCGGTATACTTTTCGGACACGCAATTATCGGTTTGCGGCCCCAAATCCGAAATCTGAAATCCGAAATCTAAATTCTCCTTTGTCCAGCATTGCAAACCGATCAGCACAGTGGCGTAAACCTTGTTATCCCGAATGTCAGTCAGATTATTGCCACAGGTAAAAGTGACGAGTGACAAATTACGAATGACAGCGGTTGCATGGTTAGTGCAGTTGGCAATGTTTGTGTAGTTGTAATGAATGAGGTGGGTTCCGGGGCCGGCAATAGAGGGGGAGAAGATGCCGGTAGCCGGATTAACTCCCGGGCCGGAATAGTTGCCTCCAATGGGCAGTGCGCCTCTGAGTTTGAATGGTTTGGCATTCGTACTGGTGATCGTGTCGAAACAGGGCGAAAAGGTTACATGCGGCGTGTTGGAGGCTGTCATTACGATAGGTGCAGAGGTGACCGGGTTAGTGGTAACACAGCTCAGGTTGGAAGTCATCACACACGAAACCAAATCCCCCGGCAAAGGGTTATAGGTATACACTGCATTGTTTGCATTGATTACATTGATTGCATTCACCTTCCATTGGTAAACAGGGGATGATCCTCCATTCACCTGGGTTGCAGTGAAGGTAATGGCCGATCCGGGGCAAAAAGGATTGGCGGATGCCGTTATCGTAATCCCTGCAGGCAGGTTCGTATTAACAACCATTGCCACCGTGTTAGACATTGCAGGGTTGCCAGACGGGCATATAGCATTCGATGTAAGAGTGCAGGTAATTGCATCGCCATTGACCGGCACATACGTATATGTTGGATTGTTTCCATTGATTGCATTGATTGCATTCACTTTCCATTGATATTGAGGGGTAATTCCGCCATTGACAGGAACGGCGATGAAATTAACCAGTGTTCCGGCACAAACCGGATTTGAAGCAGCTGAAACCGACACACTCACCGGCTGGAGAGGATTGACAACCATTGTAATGGCATTCGACATGGCCGGGTTGTTGGAGGTGCAAATTGTGTTTGATGAAGTTAACATGCACTGAACTACATCACCATTAACCGGCATGTAGGAGAACACCGCATTTATTGCATTGATTACATTGATTGCATTCACTTTCCATTGATAAACCGGGTTACTGCCGGGGTTGGTCGGTGTTGCAGTAAATGTTACCTGGGTTCCGGCACAAATATTATTTCCGGAGGCTGTAATGGAGACATCTACCGGCTCACCCAAGTTCACAGTCACTATGTAATCCACAGGGGTACCGGCACATTCTCCGATCTTCGGAGTAATGTGATAGGTGACAACCCCGGCTGTTGCACCTGTGTTTATTAGCGTTTGGTTGATCACCAATCCCGAATCGGGCGAAAAACCGGTCACAGTACCCGAAGTGAGCGAGGCGGTCCAGTAAAAGTTAGCGCCGGATGCATTTGACAGGAGCGATACCTGGGTCGATTCTCCCGTACAGATGGTTTTTGCCGGCGGATTGTTCAACAATACCGGAACCGGAGTGATGCTCAGCTCAACGGTATCTCTGCCGGTGCATCCGTTGGCATCGGCAACCATCACCTCATACAGCCCTTCTACGCTCGTGGTGAACGTTTGTGCCGTGCCAACCGGTAACCCGGTCGAAAGATTGGTCCAGAGAAAAGTGCAGGTTGCACAAACCCCTGCATCGAAGGTAACCGAATTGCCGGTGCAAATGGTTCTGTCGCTTCCCAACTGGGGATTGGGAGGCACAGGAATATTGACCGAAACCCAGGTGGTATCGGTGCGCTTGTCGTTGTGCCGCACCCACAACTCCACTGTATGGTTTCCGGAAGTGGCATAAAGGTGTGCGGGCGTGGCAAGATTGGAATAATTGTTTATTCCCGAAGCCGGTTCCCCAAAATTCCAGTGGATGCTGTCGGGCGGGGGCCAGATATCCGTAGAAAAATGAACAGAATCGACCAGGCAGCCTTTCGTGTAATGGACGTAGGCTTTGTATTTTTGAAGAAACTGGGGAAGAGAGCTGTTAACCATATTGGTTAATGTCAGTGTATGAGACTGATAATTGCATCCAAGTCCGGCCACTGATGGATTATTGATGGCATCAAGGCGATAAAAATCCTGATAACGTGTAACATAGATTTTTCCATCCGGTGCCATTTGAATGCCATATTCAACACTATCCCGGATTTTTATCCGGCTTTGCATAAAGGAAACAGAATCCTGATTGGTCATGTCAAACTGAAAAAGTGCCAATGGAGAATAAATAACACCTGAGTCTTCTGCTACAACGTATAAAAATCGGGAGTCAATTGAAAACTCTTTACCGGAAACCTCATTGTCCCCTGAAGTATTTAAATATCCAGGTTGGCAATTGAATTTTGGCGTTACAATTCCGGTTGATTTGTCAAACGCGCAGACTTCCATAAGCGAATCGGAACAAACCAGGGTTGTTCCATCCGGTGAAATTCTCATAAACTGGGGACCCTGCAAATGGGAAGAATACAAAGTGCTTGAACTTACGACAGGCGTTGTATGAATACCGGAGGCATCTATTAAATACGCAAGATATTGCCTTTGCTTCCCATGCCGCAAGGTGACAACCCATACATCCCGGTTATTCTGATGTCGCGTTGCCGTAAGTTGACAATATGCGCTGTCGCCCATTGGAAGGGATATGTTTTTCATGCCGGGAACAATATCGCCATATCCCCACGATAATTGCATGTCCAGCACCGAATAACGCAGCCCCAGCATGGGTTCCCATGGAAGTGGTTGATGGGAAACCGTAAAAAAATAATACTGGTCTTTATTGGCAAGACTTGGCACCGAAATAAGCTGATTGCAACACCCATCTCCCAATAGTCCGATTGAATTAGTCATGACACTATTGGAACGGTTCCAGATTTTTGTGCCATGAGAATAGAATAAAATATTTCCGGCTGAGTCAGAAACCGAAATGCCAACCTGCTGGCCCTGCCACATCGGGTTTGGCGGAAGAATCTGTGGTGCGCCGTAATTAAAGGTTATGGTGCTATAAATGCCGAAATACCAGTTGTTGAATTCTCCCTGAGAAACCCCTCTCATCGGGAATATCCAAGATGTAAGAAAGAAAAGCAAACCGAAAAGTTGCCGGGGCCACATGGTGCAGGTTTTCTTCAGGATTTTGGCAGATCAGAATCAATAATCGTATTATAAACGACCTCCATATCCATTTTTTTAGTCACCAATATGCGCAAACTTTTAGCTGTTTCAATGGCTTCAGTGACTTTCTCGTCAGTTATAAAAATGGTTTCATCAGGATAACGTACTTCTACCGCATAATTCTGTAGCGTCAGAATCCGGTTGTAAAAGTCTGCCAATGAATTATCCTTAACACCGATAAGTTCAATGAGGTAAACCAGGTCATGTGAAAATTTAAATTCAATCTCCAGAAAAATCAGGTATGCTTTCAGGTACTTTTCAACGGCCTGCTGGCAGTGAAAGGTGATGGTGTCTTTATATTCAGGGATATGAAGATAGGTTAGCACAGCTGTTCCCAGATCATGGTCGGCCTTATTGATCCAGAGAATCACATCTGTATTATAGTTTTTCATACAAGGTTTTCCCGTTGGTTAAAGCCTGGTAAACAAAACTGTATTTTTTATTCTCCGATTCTTTGATTTCCTGATTTGTGTAGATAAGTATATCCATGGGAACCATCGCCCCTGATAAAATTTTCCGAACCTCAATGCCACGCTCCGGACGTGTCTTTTCAGTATCCTTTATGATGAGAAGATCAACGTCGCTGTTTTCATCAGGAACGCCATAGGCGTAGGAACCAAAAAGGATTATTTTATCAGGATTGTAAATAGTTGCAATCCTGCCCACCAGTTCATCTATTTTGCTCTTTGGGATCATCATTGCCCTGAAATTTTATGCAAGATACAAAAACTTTTAACCTAATCCATCAAACATCTCGCCGTAAAAGCATTCCCCCTTGCAGCCTCATACCTTGATACACTCGGATTATACTCATTAAGTCCCCTTGCCACAGCCTGCCTGACACCTGAAGATGTCGAAGTCCAGTACATCGCCCCGGCGGAAAGCCCGGTGGTAAAAGCCCAGGTG
>CAIQUS010000050.1 GCA_903875045.1 uncultured Bacteroidales bacterium | reverse complement strand
TGTTCAACCCGGGCGATTCGGTTCGTTTCACTGTGTATGGGCAGGCCATTTATCCGGCAATGCTTACCTGTGGCCCTGTACAAGGCGATTCCCTGATGGTAAAAGTAACACGACCGTGCCCCGGTGTTCTGGTTGTTACCGATTATGACAGCAACACCTACACCACCGTTCAGATAGGCAACCAGTGCTGGTTGCGCGAAAATATGAATGCCATGCACTATTCAGACGGAACTGCCCTTGTTGACGGAACCGGGGCAGGACAAATTAATGAATACAGCGAAGTCAAATACTGGTTTTACTATGGCGACTCCCCCTCCAATGGCCCTGTTTATGGCAGATTGTACACATGGACCGCTGCCGTGAATTACTCCTGGGCGATCACCCTTCCTCAAAAACCACAGGGAATTTGTCCGGTTGGCTGGCACATCCCCGGCGATGACGAGTGGAAGACCCTGGAGTCGTTTCTGGGAATGGATGCTGCCAGCCTCAACGATTGCAGGTACTACAGGGGAACGGATGAGGGTGGTAAACTCAAAGAGACCGGAACTTCTCATTGGCTTCCATACAACTTCGGAGCCACCAATGAAAGTGGGTTTAGTGCATTGCCCGGAGGGAAAAGAAATATTTTGGGGTTTAATGAAGGATTAAAATACACGGGTTGGTGGTGGACCTCATCCCACTTATATATTAATTCTTTATCCCCGATGTCCAGGGAACTGTTCTCTAGTGTAGCTACTATAATAAGAAACTGCTCTGAATTCGTGCCAACTGGTTTATCAGTCCGTTGTATCAAAGATGAATGATAACGATTGTTGATCTGAAACTATAAAATTTCCCGACAAATGCAAAGACTATTGATTGTTTTAATGGTATTAACCTGTGCAACGGTTCTGCCTGCTCAGGTTGCCATGAAAGTTAACCATCCTGCCGAGCCGCCCTGGAACCCGCTAACATGCGGCACGGGCGGGAACCTTAACACGGTGAGATTCATCAGCGCTGATACCGGGTATGTTGCGGGCGAAGGAGGCTTGATCCTGAAAACAACCAACGGAGGCGCCTCCTGGTCTCAATTGTTTACCGGCACCAGCATGCCCCTGATGTCGCTCTGCTTCACCGATGCCATGCATGGATTTGCAGCAGGAATTGATCCTTCTGCCGCTTATGGGGGTTTTATCTTAAAAACTGCCGATGGAGGAGCAACCTGGACAACCCCTCTGGCTTCGGGATCGAGATATGGTCTTTACGACATCTGCTTTCCTGTGCCCGACACTGGTTACGCCGTTGGAATGTTCGGTACCATTCTGAAATCGACCAACAGCGGCGCTACCTGGAGTTTGTTGCCGGTCACAACCAGTTCTGGCCTGAGTGGGGTGTTTTTTACATCCGCCAATACCGGCTATGCAGCGGGCGATATGGGAACCATTCTGAAAACCACGAATGGCGGTCAAAGCTGGGTCAAGCTTACTACCGGCACTACCAATGGTTTGCTGAGTTTGTATTTTACCGATTCTACAACGGGATATGCATCAGGCGTTTTTGGAACGGTGATCAAAACCGTCAATGCCGGTCTTACCTGGAGCCTGCTGCAAAAGGTTACTGACAATCACCTCTGGTCGGTATGTTTCGTGAATTCCACCACCGGTTTTACTGCCGGGGATGGAGGAACCATCCTGAAAACAAACGATGCCGGGGTTACCTGGGTCAGTTCGCCTAGTGGCACAACCAATGATCTTGAATCTCTTTCTTTTGCCGATGCCACCGTCGGGTATGTTTGCGGTAATTCGGGTATCATCCTTAAAACCACCAATGGGGGTCTGGTGCACATCAACGAATTCCCTGAACAGGTAAGGCTGCTTGACCTATTTCCCAACCCGGCAACCAGTGAGTTTATCGTAACAATCCCAACCGAACTTCTCAATCAAAAACAACTAACCCTGCGGTTATACAATTCCCGGGGGGAGTTGATTCACAATGAACCGGTAATACCTGCAAAGGGTAAAATTACCATAAACATTGAGGCCTATGCAAAGGGGTTGTACCAGGTGAGCCTGGGAAATGGGAAGAAATGGTATGCAGGGAAGGTGGTGGTTGAATAGATTACATCAAATGAGCCCCGCAATTGTGCTGATGCATTTACCATGGATTTGGATTATATTTGTAAAAAAATCTTATGCGAACGAATTTGCCCAAATCTTCGGAAAACATCAAACCGATTCTTTCCAGTTTTAAGGATAGAGCAAGACGCATTTATGGCAATAAGTTAAAAAAGGTAATTCTTTATGGATCTTACGCCAAGGGAGTTGCAAAGCAGGATTCAGATATCGACTTGATGATCGTACTCTCTGAAATGGAATCCCCGTTTGCAGAAATTGAACGGTTGACAGATATTAAATTCAGTATTGGGTTGGAACATGATATTTTTATCTCAACCAATCCGGTATCAGAAGATAGCTTTTCTCATTCAAAACTCCCGATTTTTAAAAATGTTTCCAGGGAGGGTATTGAAGTATGAATGAAAATGTGACAGTATTTCTTGAAAAGGCTGATGAATGTCTTGCAGATGCCAATGTTTTACTTGAGAAAAACCGATTTACAGCAACTGTTTCGCGAAGTTATTATGCAATGTTTCATGCGGCACAGGCTGCCTTGCTTTCTGAAGAAATTGAAACCTATACGCATACCGGAGTCAATGTTCAATTTCAGAAAATCTTTATCAAAACCGGTAAATTTTCCGTTGCATTTGGAAAACTCTTTTCCAAAATCCTAGACCAACGGTTGAAAAGTGATTATGAAATCGGTTTCAAGGCTTCACATGACGAAGCAAAACACACTTTTGAGGAAGCTTCAGCCTTTGTGACATCAATTAGGGATTTCCTCATGGTGTGATGATTGCTTTTTATTCTGATCTAAAATGCACGGGAACTACTATCGAAGCAAAATAACCCTGAACCCTGCGGATGATACAGCAGGTTTGTATAAGGTAACCCTGCAATGTCCAACACGGTGGCAATGGTTGTTAATACGAACCTGCCTGCAGGGATTACGATCACGGCATCCGCCAATCCTTTTTGCCCCGGATCGGCCATTACCTTCACCGCAACCCAGGTGAATGGAGGATCATCCCCTGTTTACCAATGGAAGGTCAATGGTATCAATACAGGGAGTAACTCGTCGACTTTCATTTACAACCCTGTGAACAATGACAGTGTTCGATGCATCCTGACTTCTAACCTGAACTGTGTTACAGGAAACCCGGTCAGCTCGGCAAAGATCATCATGAGCGGTACCCTTGCACCCAGTGTGACATTCGCTTCCTGCTTTGATACCGTCACTGCGGTCGGGGCCAAACCTTTCAAACTGAAAGGCGGACTGCCCATTGGAGGCACCTATTCCGGCCCGGGAGTTATTCCGGCTACCAGCATCTTCTCCCCCTCCATTGCCGGCCCCGGAACCCACCTCATCCATTACAACTACACAAACATTGCCAACTGCACCAACCATGCTACCGCTGTCATTCGTAATTTGTCACTCGTCACTTTTACCTGTGGCAATAATCTGACTGACATTCGGGATAACAAGGTTTACGCCACTGTGCTGATTGGCTCGCAATGCTGGATGAAAGGGAATTTGGATTTCGGATTGACGATTGACGATTTTGTTCCACAAACCGACAACTGCGTAGCAGAAAAATTCATTCGTTATTCGATATTCAATATTCAATATTCGTCATTCTACCAATGGGATGAACTCATGCGCTACGACCCCACCCCCGCTTCCCAGGGTCTCTGTCCTCCCGGCTGGCACATTCCGACCTCCGCTGAATGGGATCAGCTGGTGCTGTTCTGCAATGGCTCCGGTCAGGCCGGCGGACCGATGAAAGATACATTGCTGGCAACAGGTTTTCAATCCCATCAGCAGGGTTTTTTCTACCTCAACAACACCTGGGCTTTTACCACCGGGCTTTCCGCCGGGGCGATGTACTGGACTTCGACATCTTCAGGTGTCAGGCAGGCTGTGGCAAGGGGACTTAATGAGTATAATCCGAGTGTATC
>CAIQUS010000049.1 GCA_903875045.1 uncultured Bacteroidales bacterium | reverse complement strand
ATTCGATGGTTTGAAGAGCAAGGTTTGTACAACCTTACATTGAATTACAATCGGCTAAACAATTTAAAGAAACCGCCGTGTACGAAAGTATGCCCGGTGGTGTGAGAGGGCGGGGGAGCAATCCCCCTACCTACTCGATTAGAGAATTCCCCGAGGTAAGGTAATATTCCCAGGAGGTACAGATTCTTTTAACGGTGACCAGGGAAGAGGTATCCACGACAAATTCACTGAAGCCTATCGGATGAATCGGATTGCCCCAGTCATAAGTGTATCCTAGCCGGGTCCATGGGAATGCGGAGGTTGTTGAGGTATCATATTTATTCTTCATTTCGTTCAGGAACCAGGACTTGTGCTTCCGGGTGGCAGATGAAGGGAAAAACAGATCGGCTTCATGGTCGGTGATTTCCGGATCCGGTGCAGGGCGAAACAAATTTCCCGGATAAACCCAGAATTCGACAAAATAATCATTTTGGCTGTCAGGAGGCATTCCCAAAATTTGAGCGACGCGCAAGTGCAATGAAGGTTGATTCTGGAACTGGTTTTTTTTTAAAAAGTCCGTCATCTCCGGAGCTGTCGTTACCCATGACATATAAGCCTGGTTGTTGTTGGTTTTGAAAGTTTTTCCAGCAGGCCAGTATTGGGTTGAACTTTTTTTCATCCATGAAATAACCAGGATCCGCATTTTCCCGGTTGAATCAGCCGACCAGGATAGATTTCCTTGTCCGGCCGTACTGTCTCCATAATATTTGATGGCCACAAGGCTCCGGTAAATCTCATAAGGTTGGGCTGTTTTTGCATCGATAACCGCCAGTTTGTATTGTTTCTTTAGTGTTGCCATGTCCGGCCCCACCGGTTCATATATTGTTTCGTTCTTGCTGCAACCTGCAAGTATTGTAAAGCCTGAAAAGAGAAGAATAAAGAGCCGGTCAATCCTGAGCATAGGGATGATTTTGAATTCATTTGAGTGAATATTTTATTTTTCGCAGAACTATTTTAGCAGGCAAACTATCCCGTGAATTTATCCTTCGGCTGCTCCCTCACTTGATAGTGCTGCCTGGTACCTGTCGATGTTGGTCTTTCAGCATGATGAAGTGGTAATACTTGGAATCCACGCTCAATTATACTGCAAACGGTGTAAATCATGACATTCTGATCGCAAATTCCAAGTCTCAAATTCCAAGCCTCAAATCCCAAATCCTGGCTTTCACAGTTTATTAATCAGCAACGCTCATGAGTTTTTTTCTTGGAATTTGGGGCTTGAAACTTGGAATTTGGATTTTTAAAAATGTACGTTTTTATCCCGTTTTAAGTATAATACATCAGGACTCCGATTATTCCTATGAACAATTTTCCTCAGATTTTTATCTGCCTCGCTGCCCTCAACCCTGAAATTCGCATTCGTGAACTTATGGCTTTCAGGACTTCAATGCGCGTTGGGGTTATGATAAAGCCCGGTTTGTGTTCTTTTTCGTGGTTATATCTTTTGGAAGATGAGTTGTCTTCATATTCCAACTTTTCACAAAGATAATCATTTTTCAAAAAATATTCATCTGATCATCCACCTGGTCCGAAAAATATCAGTAAATGATGAGGTTAGCAAAGTCAACCTGAAAACAATTATAGTATCCGATGTTAAAAGATAAGATTCGATAACCCCGAAATAAATTTGCAAAGAAGTTACATTCACGTTACTTTTGCTTTCAATTGACCTGGGAATAAAGGGTTCCGGCCTGTAGAACGGATAATCAGGATGACCATGGTTTAATCCCTCTCCCACTTAAAAAAAGTTAAGTTTGCGGCTTTTAATAGCCAGTGTGAAAAGAGTAAACCACGTTACCATGAGGTTGTATACTTTAAACAGAAGCATCAATGGCCAATCTTGAAATAAATTTTGCCGGCATAAAAGCGCCAAATCCTTTTTGGCTGGCTTCCGGACCGCCTACAAATTCAGGTTATCAAATCATGAAGGCATTTGACCAGGGTTGGGGCGGAGCTGTGTGGAAAACCCTCGGCGTGCCTGTGGTGAACGTTTCGAGCAGATATGGCGGGATGAACCACCGGGGAACCAGGGTAGTGGGGTTTAACAACATTGAACTCATAACCGATCGTCGTTTATGCGATAACCTGCGTGAAATGGAAGAGGTTAAAAAACATTTTCCCAACCACGCGGTCATTGCTTCATTGATGGTACAAACCAAAAAGGAGTGGCAGCAAATTGTCAGTGATGTTCAGAATGCCGGAGCCGATGGAATTGAACTGAATTTCGGGTGCCCTCACGGGATGTGCGAAAGAGGCATGGGTTCTGTGGTGGGGCAGGAGCCTGAAGTCCTTGAAACCATTACGCGCTGGGTGATGGAGGTTGCAAAAATTCCGGTCGTCGTAAAGTTAACGCCTAACATATCAGACATTACCAAGCCCGCCCAGGCGGCTCGCCGTGCAGGGGCAAATGCCATCTCGTTGATCAATACCATTCAGAGTTTGATTGGTGTGGACATTGACAATTTTGTAACATACCCTGTTGTTGAAAATCACAGTACCAATGGCGGATATTGCGGCCCGGCGGTAAAACCGATCGCACTCAATATGGTGAAAAACTGTGCACAGCATCCGCTGGTCAGGCTACCGATCTCGGGGATAGGCGGAGTTGAAAACTGGCGTGATGCGGTGGAATTCATCCTGCTTGGGGCATCATCGGTACAAATTTGCACGGCTGTGATGCATTATGGTTTTGGAATTATCCGTGATCTTACATCGGGACTCGGGCAATATATGGATTCACATGGATTTTCAACCATTGATCAATTTGTCGGGAAAGCGCTTCCGAATGTAAAAACCTGGGAGGAACTCAACCTCAATTACAGCATAAAAGCAACCATCGACAGTAAAAAGTGTATCGGTTGCCAGCTATGTTACATTGCCTGCGAAGATGGCGCCCACCAGGCCATTGAACTGAATGATGATAAAAATGACCGGATTCCCCGGATCAATGAAGAGAACTGTGTCGGTTGCAATTTATGTTCCCTGATCTGCCCGGTGGAAAATTGCATCACCATGATCCGCAAGGATGACGGGAAGCAATCTCAATCCTGGAAACAGCGAACCGAAGCCAACCATGTTCCGACAACTTTTAACGATGAATTGGCCGGAGGGCTTAGTCATTCGGTGCCTGATCCGATGGAGGCATTGAAAAAATGACCTGGTTTTACTGAAGAACAAGCTTTTTGATCTCCGTTCTGTCCGGTGTACGGATCTTCAGGATATACACCCCCCTGGGGTACTGTGAAAGATTAAGCCTCAGCAATTTTCCATCCCAATCGAACTGTCCAACCAATGTGCCGGCAATGGTCAGCATTTGAACCGGAAAGGTTTGTGCAGCAGGGGATCCAAAAGCATAAATCTCTGCACTTTCGCTGGCGGGGTTTGGCCTGACACTGTATCGTGTTGGAGTGGTACGCAGGTTTTCTGTCCCGGTCAGCAACGGATTGTTTGCAAAGACTACCATGTTGCAGGCAACATCAAGTGTCGGGTTGAACCCATCGGCGCAATTGGTACAGGTAACCCCTGTAACGCAGCTGGGATTGTTGGGATGGCACTGGTCGACATAGTTTTCATAAAAAACATATTTCAACTCCACGTTTTGCCCTGCAATATAGGGTGTCATGCTGTAGTCAAACCATTGGGCAATGGAACCGGGGCACCAACCGGCACGGTCATAATACCAGGTTCCGTTCTGAGGCTGGCAGGCATCGGGATTCGGGTTGCAGTCTTTCCAATTATGCTGTTCAAAGGTTTGTACCCCGTTTACCCAGATGTGGTGCGTTGCGTCATAAAACTCAGCTGCATTGCTGGTATTCAGGTCGCCCCAGCCATGTCCGGTAGAAACCAACTTCAGTTTAGCCGCTGCCGAACCATCAGGAAATTCAAAGAGCCGGTTTTCAACGGGCTGGAGATTGGCATAATCCCCGAAAGGATAAATATCCTTCCACACTTCGTGTACCGTACTGTATAAATATGCCGGAACCCCTTTGGTGTAATTCAACGTGAGTTTATAATAGTAACCGTTGTCGAGGGTAGAACAATTGAACCTGAATTCTGCTTTCCCGAGCAAAAGCGACATGTAATCGGTCAAATCGATGGAATGTGAACAGGCAACGCCATAAGGCGTGATATACCGTATGATCTCATACCATTGGCCGTTGTGGCCTTTCAAATCAACACTGGCAACCCTGTCCCATTCGCCGCAGCCCCCCGGCGGACATGTGAGTGACAAGGTGGCCGTTACTTTTTCAAATGCACCAAGATAGGATGGTAAGTCGGCAGCAACGGTTTGCGTGACATTGGTCGGATTAAGCCATACGTTTTGTGCTGCGACGACTACCATATTGGTTGCTTCGGGGACAATGTTTATGGTAAATGTTTCCTCGGCAGAAGCGCCGTAATTGTTGGTAGAAATAATGGTGAGGGTATAGTTGCCATAAGAGGGAGGTGTCCACCAGGCAATAAAGTGTCCGTTATTAAAGGTCTGTGCCGGAATCGTCTCTGAATTTATCTTGAACTTCACCTCCTGCACATGGAACAATGCCGGGTAGGCGATTGTTGAAAAAGCCGAGAGCAGTATCTTTGAAAGAGATGTTACAAACACATCTCCTGCCAGCGGATGCCGGGCATCGATCAAAGGCACATGCAGCATCGGGTCGAGGACCATGAACTTGTTAATAACCGGATCTGCAGCAGAGAAAGTGCCATTTCCGGGTTGAGTGGCCTTGATGCTGACCTCTCCGGGGGCACCTGTGAGGGTGACTGTATAACCATTGATGGTGGCAGGGCCCGACAGCACTTCAAAACCCACCGGGAGGCCTGATGTGGCAGTAGCATCAATGGTAAAAGGAGGATCGGTGGTAAGATGATCAGGTATCTGCGGGAATGAAATGGCCTGATAACCCGGATCGAGTGTGCCGTTGAAATTGGAGGTAGCGCCTGTCATGGCAAAGTTCAGCAGGTCGGCATCCCGTTCGCCGTTGCCTGTCATGCAAATCAGTTTGGTGATGGAGGTGTTGTTGCCCCCGGGCACACCCTGGTTAAACTTATAATAAAGTTGCAGGTTTGCCTCCTGGCCGGTGAGTTCATTGGCCATGATATTCTGGATCTCAGCCTGTGTGAGTGCCTTATTCCAGGCGGAAACCTCATCAACCCTTCCGCCATAAACAAAATTGAAACCACCCAGCACACTTTTCCCGATGGCAAAGGTTACATTCGGACCAAGAAAAGTTCCCGAAGCAGGTTTGCTGCCTTTCAAAACCCCGTTGACATAAAGTTTTATGGTGGATCCATCGTAAATCCAGGCGAAGTGCTGCCAAATCTGAGGAATGGCGGTGTTTGCCGGAGCTACAAATTCGAATAGCCCTGCCGTGGTAAGCAGGCGGCATTCCATAACCCCGGTGTTCAACTGGATCATGTAGAATTCTGCTGTTCCCGAACCGGCACGGAATCCCATATAACCCTGTCCGTAAGCAAGTGCATCGCAATAAAACCATCCGGTGAGCGAGAGCTGGGTACCGCCCGAAAAATACTGTGAACCGTTCGGTAACTGCGCAAAATCATCTACCTTATCAAAATGCAGATACTGGTTCGACTGAGACATCAGTAAAAAAGGCTGCAACATCAACACAGTGATCAGCAGCAGGTTAAAATTGAAGTACATTTTTTTCATCGGGATTTGTTTTTTGTTTGACCTGTTTTGTTTTTTAATTTTTATGACTATCCGCTTGTGTAATTATTATTTAGCTACTCTGTGGCTCTTTGCGATTTCTTTGCGTAACTCCGCGGTAAAAAAAGTTAACCGCAGAGAACCGGTGAGTTATTACGCAGAGAACCGCAAAGCTAAAGATTGTTAACCAATCTTTTAATTCCTTGTAAACCAATGGCACAACCGGATTGTCTTTTCTGAA
This sequence comes from uncultured Bacteroidales bacterium, assembly GCA_903875045.1. Lineage (GTDB taxonomy): Bacteria > Bacteroidota > Bacteroidia > Bacteroidales > FEN-979 > CAIVAT01. The sequence continues at coordinate 31,168 of CAIQUS010000049.1, read as the reverse complement.
TTCTCAATTTTCAATTTTCAATTTGACTAATTCGGTATCCACCAGATTTTATTATCCGGTTTATCGCCCCCCTGCAGTGAAATGGCGGTTGCACAATTGGCCGGGTTGTATTCCACCTCTGATGGCGGGTAGGGCAGCCGGAAATGGTTGGCAGGCGTTCCTTCGTGCGGAGTTTTACCGGTTCTGCGGACAAGCGCATAAATTTCCCAGGGCTGACGGAAAGCATCCAGCAACCACTGGGTATAGATGAATTCCAGCTTTTCCTCTTCCGTAGCAGCATTCCAGCTTCCATAGCGCATCAGCACAGAGGTAGCGTTCAGATTTTCGGGAATGGGGATCATTTCCGGAAAGGTCATGCCCGATAAGGGAAGTTTGGAATTTTTTGAAACGTTCAGCCACCATGCCACTGATGCATTAACTCCATTCATATATTCATTATCGGCCATATCCTTGTTCACTGCAACACCGATTCCCCTGAACAAGGCTTCTGCCTTGAGAAAATGAATTTCAGCCCCGGTAAAAAGGATAACAGGCATATAGTTAATATCATAGATAATGAAATAGTTAAATGGAGAATAGCGACATGTTTCCCCTTTAATACCGAAGGCCCCTGTCTGATCTCTGTGACTGTCGTATGGGATTCCTCCTTCGGAAGGAGTGGTGGCATCAGGAATCTGGGGATAGGGCACCCATTGGTTTAAGTTGTTTGTTTCGAAAAAAATATAGGCACGCGGATCGAAGATGCCGCTTCCGCTGATGCTGTCGTTGTCAGAAAGAAGATGCCAGATGTTGGATCCCATCCGAAGGTTCTTATGCTCCCGGAATGACCAGCTGAGACTCTCATTTTTAAAGCCAACGGCGGCGGGCCATAAACAGGCACTTTCAAGGACCGGAGCGGTCATCGTATAACCAACGAAAACTGGTCTGTTGTTTTCAATGATATCCCTGATAATTTCTCCGGCCAGTGCCGGCTCTTTTTCCGCCATGCGCATGGCATGCCTCAGACGGAGGGAATTGGCCATTTTTCGCCAAAACTTCATATCACCCTTGAAAAGTTTGTCAAATCCACTGAACGAAGTAAAAGGTTCAACGCGTGGGGCAGTCTCATTGATATTTTCATCAGCCCATTTCAGATCATTCAGGAGCGCCAGGTAGATATCTCTTTGCTTGTCAAACCTGGGCCGCAGGAAATCAAGGTTTTGAAACGCGTAACCTGCCTGGCTGAAAGGAATATCCCCGAATATATCTGTCACTTTAAAGGTTTTCATCGCCATGATAATTTTCAGCATGGCTCTCATATTTGTCACCCCTGGCGAATTGTCATATTTGCTGAACCGTTTTTCAAGTTCCCTTATCTCGGGAAGTGCCCCGTAATAGTTGCTCCAGATCTCCTCGGTACCCAAAGTGAAATTTCCCCAGCCTTCTCTGGTCAAGGCAGCCTGCTGGGTTTGTTTATAGAGGATCTCATTGTTTATGTAGAATTGTTCATTCCCTCCCAATGTCAAGGTTGAGACCACCTCATTGAACAATGAGCCGTCGCTTGCCGTTGAAAAGGAGTTCGGGTTGGTGTTGATCTCCGTAAAATCCTTCCGGCATCCTGCCAGGGATATTATTAACACAAACAATATTAATGTTGTTAACCTATGGTTCCATTTCATAATCAAATGGTTATTTTAAATCGTCAATCGTAAATCATTAAAATGCTGCCGCAATACCAAAAGTCAGCGACATCGTTCCCGGCATGGATGCCCATTCAAATCCCTGGGCATTCCCGGAACCCATGATGCCTTCAGGGTTTATATGGTCGGGCAGTGATGAGTATATGTAAAAAAGATCCCTGCCAACTACCGAAACCGTGAGGTTCTTAAATATCTTCAATTTGTCGATAAACCGGTTCTGAAAGGTATATGACAGGGATATTTCCCGCATCTTCACCCATGAATTTTCCAGGATTCCGGGGGTGGAAAGCAATTTGCCCCATCCTCCGGCATTGGGCAGATATTTATAATAATAGTGCACCACTTTGTCATTCGGGGTTCCATCGGCATGTACTCCGTCGAGGATGATGCCGATGTTCGATGTTTTTCCGGCAGGGTCGGTGTAGGGCAACCCGCCACCTTCCCGTTCCAGCAGGGTTTCGGGACTTTGTCCGGTTTGCAGCGAGATCACATAAGAACCGCAATAAATATCGCCGCCCCATTTGGTATCAATCAGCGCTGCCAGCCTGAACCCTTTATAGATGAACTCCGTTTGCCAGCCGGCGATAAAATCAGGTGAAGCATTGCCGATCGGAACACGTGTGTCGGTAATCAGGTATTTGGTGCCTTCATCGTTCACGATACGCTTGCCATCTGAATTATAAACATAATCGTAGCCATAAATCGTTCCGTATTCATCGCCCACCCTCAGTGCCATGGCGGGGCCGTTCAATCCCCATATATCGGCTAGCGGATAGATATCGGCATAATTACCAAGGCTTTTCACAACATTTTTATTCCGTGAAAAGTTGATACCGGACTTAATTATGAAATCCCTTGTCTGTACCGGAATTGTATTTATGATGATCTCAATTCCGGAATTGGTGAGAATACCTTCATTGATTGTTATGCCAGAAGCCCCAGAGCTGACGGGAACAGGCAGATTGGTTAAAATCTGAGAGTAACAGTGTTTATTGTAATAGGTGAGGTCAAAGTCGATGCGGCTATCGAAGAAGCCGAGGTTCACACCAACCTCCCAGGTGTTCACCCGTTGCGGCATCAGCCGGTAGGGTGGAATGATCCCAGGGAATGAGGCCGTTTGTGCCCCCCCGAAAACGCCGGAATTATAATTAAATTCCAGCATATACGGATCTGTATCGGTTGCGGAATTCGAAAATCCGCCTCTTATTTTCACGAAGTTAAGCCAGTTGATCGTCTTCTGGATTTTAAATGCCTCGGTGGCAATAAAACTTACAGAAACAGCCGGATAAAAATAGGAGTTGCTTTCAGCGGGCAATGTGGATGACCAGTCATTTCTTCCGGTTAATTCCAGGAACAGGTAATTATCCCAGGCCAGGTTCAGGAAAGAGAATACAGAATTGGTCCTTTCGCGCATGATAGATTCTCCGGGTCTCATGCTTCCGGGAGGATCTCCGGGATTGCTGACGATTACTTCGCCCTGCGCATTGGTAATATAGGTTGGCGAAGTGAAATTATCAAAGGTGTAACGGTTTGGAAAATACCAGGTTCCGGAGTGTCCCCTGATCTCATATAAATAGTAGTCCCAGCGGCTTGCCCCCAGGGTGAATTTTACATCAAGTTTTTGATGAAGAAATCCCTCCTTGTTCGCAGTAAGTAACCCGTCAAAAATATCAGAATAGGTCCGGTTCAGGCTGTTCGCATAATATCCGTTTTTTAACCCCAGTACATCGGTTGGTTTGTTTTTGGTGGTATATTGGTCGAGGTTGAAATCCCGGCCTGCCCGGCCGGTCAGATTAAGCCATGGGGTGATCTCCCATGTCAGTGTCAGCGCACCGAAATACTTATCCCGTTTCAGGGTCGTATTGTTGTTATAATAGTCCCACCAAAGCGTAGGCTTGATATAAAGGAACGGATAACCTTCCTGGGGATTCTGTGATCCGTCGGGGTTTGCATAGTTTTCCTTGTCGATCCCTTTATAGCTTCTTGGCCAGGAATAGAGGAACCCTTTGCTGAACGATTCCTCCGATTCGCCCAGCATGGGACTGTTCAGCCGGTTGAAATTGATGTAAGAAAGGGTAAGATCGGCCAGAATTTTCGATGATATTTTTAACCCTGCTCCCAGATTGATGGTAGTCCGGTTAAAAGAACTGTTGCTGATGATGGCTTTATTATCCTGCCGGGTAATGGAGATACGAAGGTTTCCCTTGTCATTACCCCCGGAAGCTGAAATGTTATGGGTTTGGGTGGAGCCATCCTGAAATGCCGATTGATAATTGTCGGGCTGAGGCGTATAGGGCCGCATTTTGCCGTCCCACCATTTGATCATCTGGCCTTCCATCTTCGGTCCCCATGAAACCGCTGATCCATAATAACCAAACTCCTCGGTGGTTGATCGTGTTTCGCCCTGCTGATTGATGATCAGGTTATCGGTACCGTAAACAGGGTACAACATCATCGTGTCGCCACTCATCGGGAATGCAGGGGGGGTGAAAGAGACCGGGCCTCCGGCGCCATAAGTATTCTGCATCTCCCGGAACCTGTATGGATGTGTCCATTTATAACTGTAACTGTAGGAAACGCCCAGCCCTTCCTGTTTTTTTCCTCGCTTGGTGGTGATCAGGATGACACCATTGGCGCCTCTTGAACCATATTGAGCGGATGCGGCACCCCCTTTCAGCACATCATAGGTTTCGATGTCGAGCGAATTAATATCCGAGATGGGATTTCCCCAGTCAATTCCACGGCCAACATTCTCCTGCCCGGGAATGTTTTCCAATGGAACATTATCGACGACAATCAAGGGCTGGTTTTTCCCGCTGAAGGTGTTGTTGCCTCTGATCACGATACGGGTGGAACTACCCTCCAGACCATCGCCCTGTGAAACCTGGACCCCTGCCGCACGGCCAATCATGCCATTGAGAATGTTCGGTGTGTTTGACCTGACGACAACTTCTGCATCGATATGCTGGGTGGAATATCCGATTTCACGCAGCTGTCGTTTTACCCCGAAGGCGGTGACCACAAACTCCTCGAGATCCCTTGTGTCAACAAAAAGAAGGACATCGATTTTTAACTGCTTCCCAACCGCGATGTCACGCGTTTCGAAACCTATGAAACTAAATCTCAGGGTATCAGACGGATTTACGCCTGACAGGGAGTAATTGCCGTCCAAATCCGTGGTGATGCCTTTCACGGTTCCCTTGATCACCACCGTCACACCAGGTATTCCTTTTTGGTCTTCTTCGGATGTTACTTTCCCAGTAATGGTAGCCGTTTGAGAGAAAACCAGGTGGTTAATAACAGTAAAAATAAATAAGATAAGAGCTTTGGCCCGCATGGTGCGTTTTGAATTTGATCAACCTGAATTCATCTGTGTCAAAGATATTAAAAAATAGTATTGAAAGGCAACTCGTATGGGTGACTTTCCTTTCTGAAGATTTATTGCATTTTCACCTGATCAACACCTTCCTCACCATGACTTTAGTCGAGGTGGTCAGCCGCACCATGTAGTACGCGCAGGGAACATGAAGCGTGGTTTTGTATAACCCGGGGTTGTCGATATCTTCGGCGAAAAGCTTCCGGCCCGAAAGGCTGAATACTTCCAGCCGTGCCCTGCCGGGGTTGACAATGCAAAGGTTGTTTTGCCAGGTGTATATTTCCTGGTTGCTTCCCGTGATCCCGCCAATACCGGCATGGCTGAACGAAAGGAGGAAGCGGGTGGGATCGTCGCCCGGGTCGGCGGTGAAGGGATATACAGGGTTTTCACCCAGGTTTTGGGTGACGTTGAGTTTCAGGTCAGTCAGGTAAACCTGCCCGGGGATGTGGTCAATTTTCACGGCTTCAATGCAATAATCGGTTTCTTCAGCTTTAATGAAGCTGAAAGGAACGGTGGTCTGGCCATTGAGTGAGGGCAACACGTTGGTCGATAGTTTTTCAGTTCCCTCCGTAGTGTAGAAGTACGGTGCATAGCCGGGCAGGAAGCGGCAATCGAAGGCGGGATCAAACCCGGTTGCGGCTTCACTGTCAAACACAACCGTGCTTTCCTGGGCAGTTTGTGCACCGGGGTTACGGACCACCAGTTTGATACAGGATTTTTCACCAGTTTTATACCAGTTCTGCGGACTGTGGGTACGGGCAGCGGCGGGAATGATGAGCGACCCGGTGCCGGCTGTTACATTGACCATGAATCCCTGGGTGGCGGGAATGATCTCACCAGCGGCAACATCGGTATAAGCGGCGTTGGCTTCCACCCAGATTTTGGCCATGGCTGCAATGTTCGACAGCGACCATCCTGCCGTATTCCAGGTAATGGCGCTGGAGTAGGGATTGCCCAGCAGGTTCCAGCCGGGGGTAATATAGCCGGCATAGGGACCGGGGGTAAAGGTAAGTCCCGGCCTGTATACATTTGCCACATTCATCACTCCTGAAAATGTTTTTGTTCCGTTGCTTCCGTATGCAACCAGGTATCCTTTCCCGGGGATGAAGCTGGCATCGAATTCCGGCACCCAACCCAGGCCGGGGTCTTTAGAGTTGAACCACCAGCCATTGACCTCGTCCCAGGCGTAGAAATCCTGGGCGCTTCCCGGCGGATCTGGTACAAAACCTGGCTGGATGGGCTGGCTTGCCACCGGTGATGACAGGAAATGCCATCCGTGAGAGAAATCTCCCCAGGCGGAAATATAGCGTTGAACACTTCCCTGAACACCGGTCGTGTTGAAGATGAGTGACCCTGCCGAGTTGCCGGGAACATCGGAAAGCAGCACGATTCCTGCAGTGCCGCTGTTGTTGGTCAGGGTGCCGTTCACACTGAGGGCTTTGCCGGCATTCACCGCGACAGAGGCTCCGGCACTGATCATCAGGTTGTTGCAAGCCGCATGTGTGGCAGGGGATTCATTCACCATCGGGAAGTTTACAATGGAAGCAGCAGGGATGACCACATAGGTTGAGGCACCCGGAACCTGGTTCGGGCTCCAGTTGCCGGGGGTCGCCCAGTCTGTACTAATACTGCCGGTCCAAACAGTGGCTGCTACCGTTACAAACTCATCGGCCCCCACACAGGGTGGTGTGGCCCTGGTATCCCCTTCAATATCTGTGGTGATGACAATGGGAGAAGTGATGGTGAGCCCTCCCCCCAGGCAGTTTGTGGGGGTGGTTGGTTGCATGTGAAGGTCATACGGGCGTATGGCAGTGTTGAAAAATGGGGGCAGTTCCCGGAAGGAAACCGCATCCCGGGAAGGGCCGACCAGCGTTTTAAACCCGGCCATGTTATAAGCTGTTGTCCCATTGAAGAAAACGGCATGGGTTGCATCCTCAGTGGCACCGGCATAAAAGGCATTGGCGTTTGAGTTGACCGAATAGGTTGTTAATATGGCACTCTCCCGGCGATAGGCGGCTGTTACTCCCGTGCCACCGGGGGTGGAGACATTGACAAGCACATTGTCCCGCATGTCAAGGGTGGGAGTGTCGTCGGCATACAGGGCGGCGCTGCCGAAGTGGAGGCCGGTACTAGCGGCATCGAGGTATATTGTGTTGTAAAAAACATTGTTGATGGTCCCACCTTTCAGGTAAATGCCTGCCACGGGCAGATCCGCGTTTGCAATTGGTGTTCTCAGGTCGCTGATGAAATTGTTGTAAATGTTATTGGTGGAGCCGCCTTCAACTGAAATGCCATAAACCAGTGGATCGGCTTTCGCTGACGACAGGTCGTAAATCCTGTTTCTGAAAACCTGGTTTGCCGAACCGGCCGCAATGTCAATTCCATAAACCTTGAGGGCCCCGTTAAAGGTATAAACTTCGTTTTCGCTGATCTCACAGCTGGTTCCGGATGCAAGCCGGATTCCGTGCATGATGGCCCCGCCACCGGCCGTGAAGTGATGTATTTTATTGTTTTGGATCAGCTTTGTCCCGGAATTTGTATTGTTGTACCAGCCAATGACTGGCTGGGAGCCGGTTGATGCGGAGGTGAAATTGTAAATCAGGTTCCCGGTTAATGTTTCCGAGGCAGCAATCCCCGAGGAAAAAATCCCGTAAAACGCCGAGGTAGAAGCTGTACTGGTGGAGGACAGGTTCCTGATGGTGTCGCCATGTATTGTAACCGAGTTGGGAGAATTGTACTGGATGCCGTAAAAAATGCCTGCGGTGTTCCGTGCAATACCCTGGATGCTGTTGAAATTGCAGTTCAGTATGTGAGCCTCCCCGGCGTAAATCCCGGCGATGGTGGCTGTGGTTGTGAAAACGTCAATATTGCTGACAATGTTGTTGTTAATGCTGATGGTATTAGCGCCGGCAGATGTGGCATTGTAAATACCGTAAAATGACCTGGCGGTGGATGTTAATGAAATATTAGCAACGATGTTACTGCTGATGTTGCACGCGTTGGCGGCATTTTGGGATGCCTTCAGGCAAATCCCCTGGAATCCGGGAGTTGTTCCGTTCAGAATCAGTGTCCCGGTCGCCTCGGTGCCGGAGAACCCGATCCGGTTGGCTGTTATTTGAATGTTGTTTCCATCAACGCTGTTCTCAAAGAAGATTCCAAACATGTATTCAGTCATTGACCGTGGAGCAGTCTGGAAGATTTTGTTGTTGGTGATGCTCCACTCCGTGTTGCCGGTTATGGCATACACCCCGGCGCAACCGCCTGCCAGGAAGAAATCATAGATGCTGCAATCTGAAACCGTGATGTTGCTGTTGGCGATCGTTTCGCCACTGGTGGATCCGCTGCTGAAAACACCCGTCGAGGGACAGTTTGATCCGGCAGGGCCGATGTTGCAATAGGAGATGGTGTTGTTGTCATTGCCGGTTATGGTTCCGGTACTGAAAAAGATATTTCCCCCGTCGGTTGCAACAGGAACCGTTGCAGAACCAAGCACCGAACAGTTTGTGATGGTATTTTGAGAGGCATCCCCGATGAACTTTATTGTCGAAGTTCCGGCGGTGGCTGCAGTGCTGATATTCGAAATGGTAAGTGAATTGGCCCCGTCATTTAACCCGTTGATGGTTACATGGTCTGCCCCGTTGAGCGTCAGCAGGGCTTTGCCGGCCACCGTGCCCGAAAGGGTCCTGGCGCCCGATGGCAGAATGACGACAGAGGACCAGGCGCCTTCATTCAATCCGTACAACCCGGTTTCGGTGGTTACATCTGCGGTGATGGTGATTAAAATAGCGGCTCCGGTTTGTGCCGGGCCATTGATGGCCAGAAAGGCTCCCCCCGCATTTGTCAGCGAGGGGTAGGTGCCATTGCCTGCGATGGCGCCGCTTACGGTTACCTGTGCAATGGATGTTGTCGCGATAAGGAAAATCAGGCCGACAACCAGTGACACTTTTTTCATCGGATCATCACTTTCCTGACAACCTGCTCATTCCCCGAACGGATCACGGCAAAATAGATGCCTGTGGACAGGTCCAGCTCCGGAAAAGCAACATTCACAATGGATCCTGCAGTATTGCTGACCTCCTTCATTCCCAGCACGATGCCATCAACTTTTGTAAGTGTGACCATGATGGTGCCTTCGGTTTTAGTTTCAACAGCAATCGTAAAATCCCTGTCTGACGAGGGATTGGGATAAACCATTGCCTTCATTTTTTCGTTCTGCGGCGCTATGGTTTCATTGCAGGTATAAACAAATCTTTTCGGATCCGACCAAACCTGTTCCCCTTGAGGGCTGACCCCTCTCACACACCAGTAGTAAGCCTGACCTTTTTCCGGTGTAAATCCATCGGCGCTCAGGGTCGTCTGATTGCCGGTTGACTTCTGAAACAGGATGGTGGCGGGAGATGTGCCGGGTGAACTGGAAATGAAAAAGGTATAGTCCGACAGACTGCCTGCTTCGGAGGCCCAGGAGAACATCATCCCGGATTCGGAAAGGCATGCATCGTTCATGGGCGCCAGCGACACGATCTTGTCATAGCAGTCGGTAACGATATAGGCAATGTACCATGGTTTCTGCCCGTCAAGATCGTTATAAAACCAGTATGGCACTTTATCCTCCGGTTTCAGGGTATACACATTGATGCTGAGATAGTTCATGTTGATTCCGTCGGATTTGAGAAATAAGTGGCTGAGAGATGCTTTCAGAGATGTGCCAAAAAAAGTATGCACTTTGGTATCGGTTGAGTATTTGATGGAGGTTCCGACACCTGCCTCAACGGAAAACACCTTGGGGATGGCAAAACCCGCCGTGGTCTCCCGCTCATATTCTATATCCCAGCTGAACGTGGAGGTTGAATCTTTTCCTGTCCTCAGGAAGGTCTCCGTGCCATGAGTTCTGTCTGTCCAGGAGATGTTCAGTCCGTTGATGTTGCTCTGGTGGACTGCTTTATAAAGATCCTGGCGGGATTCCTGTTTCCAGTATTTGAGATTGTTCTCAACCGGATCGGGGATGCTGAAAGGCGCTTCAGCCAGTTCAATGGATTCAGCATAAAGCGACATCCCGGTAATCCTGAAAAGGTATTGAAGGCTGTTGGGAACGGGGTTTTTAAGTTGTGTTTCCCACCATGGATAAACCATATAGGTGAACCTGTCCATCTGGGGGATGCTCCATAAAAAAACACCATATTCCTGCGTTTCCCTGTCCAGCTCAAACGGAATGGTCTGTTCGCGTTTGACCGATGTTCCAAGGTTGACCTTGCTTTCAAGGTTGCCCGACCACTTGCGTTTGTTGCCGAACTCAAACTCAGCTTTTTTTGAGCCCATGGATATTTCGGAACCCCTGGTGAACTGTGCCCCGAAAGAGTTTGTTACAGTGGTGTTTACTGTTGTACCGGTCGTTTGTGTGAAGGTGATTTCCGTGGGCTTGTATTCAAAGGTGTGCAAAGAATTCCATACATCCCAGTCTATCACAGCAGGAGGCGCTCCATCGAGTATTCCCACCAGCGACCACAAGGTACGAATCTGGCGCCCGTACATGGATTCATCGTCGTTGGCAAGGTCTGTGCTTGATACGAGCGAGCCGGGAAGGACGGCCCACACATCCGAGGAGAAACATGCGCCCGCGATCTGTCCGTCATTATCAGGGAAGAAGAACCAGGAATACTCCTGAAACCCGTCCTTTCCCGGGATTTCCTGGGAGCAATCCTTGAGAACAGTTTCAAAAACACCAACAATGTTAAATTCATCCGAATCCTGGTGCGGAAAAAAGTTGGAAGGCATGATCACCTCCCCGCCCGAACTCAGGAAGAGTTTATTTTTGTTTACATAAAACTCCTTGTAACTCACATGGTACTGCCCGTCACTTGCTTTCGAACTGTTGATTCCATACATGGCCACCCGGTCCTTGTTGCCGGGATTCGGATCTGAGCTGCGTTGCCCCTTGATGGAGCCGGGCACAATCGTGGTGGCGCCGGTACCGGTCATCTGCAGATTTGTATATTCTTCATAGCTGAACTGCATCTGGCTTGCCTTCGTGACAGAGAGTTTACCAACGTATCCCACATGGGAGGAATGGTCGTAGGTATTCATGAACAGGTAAGGATTACCGAGTGAATCAGTCCGTGAAACAAAACCTCCGAATTTATCTCCTTTGATGTTGCTGATTTTGATGTCGCGCAGATGAATGAAATATTTTACACTGGTGTTGTAGTAGTATTCCTGCAGGAACCACTTGTGATAATCAGTGCTTTTGCTGTTTTCGTTCAGGCTGAAAAAATAGAGGAGGGTGTCGAGCTGTACAGCCCCCATGGGATGGATATCGGGGATCGTATGGTAGTAGACGTAATAGAGATCCGGATCCTGGCTGGTATTCGACGGCATCCGGGCGAAGCACATGTTGCTTTCATTCACCAGGTCATTCCCTGTACCAGGGTACAAATTTGAATGGAGATGCTGAAAATACCACAGCGACTGGTTGTATTCGAAGAAGAAATTCTGACCGATGATCTTGGGTTCGTCCTTTGCTCCGTCCTCTCCCATGTAACCCCAGTTGTCGATGTAGTTTTGATGCTTTGTCCCAAAATTGTAATCAATGAGCTGGTCGGAATTCGAACTGCCGGAATTCGGGATGCAGGTGTAAAAATGGGGGTATCCCATGGTGTGTTTGCTTGGCCAGTTTCCCTTTTCCTGGGGTTTGTACCTTACACAGTAAAGATCTCCCTGATAGTTGTAAAATGCTGTTCCGTGGGCTTCCCAGCTATGGTCAGATTCATCACGCCAGGTAACATCAGGGTATAGATTGACAACCTGGGCTTCCGTCAGAAATGGAATGACGACTAATAGTATAAAGATATATTTTTTCATGTTGTTGAGGATATTATAATTAACTCAGATTGTGTTGATTAAAATGTGTAAACGATTCCGGCGTGACAGATGATGTTGCTGCCAATACCCACAAATGCATTCAGCGCAAGACCGTTTATGATTCTCCATTCTGCGGCGAGGCTTCCGTCGATAAAGTATTTGCCGGTTAGCCGTGAATTGATGAATTCGTCGAAGCTGGCGCCGCTGTTAGGGTCAATCCGTTTAAGCTGGTATTCTGTGGACAGGTACATATAATAAAAACCAGGACCGGCTGAAATCCTAACATGTTTCAGATTATAAAAAGCCAAAGGGGTGATCCGGGCATAGAGGTAGTCGTATGCATACTTCCTGGTTTCATTGAAAAAAACAACCCTGGCATTCATCCGGTCGTCGATGTCCGACGGATGGCCCCAGGAGTAAATAAAGTAGGGTGCGAGCGAGACACCCCAACGGGTATTAAACGCATAGTCGAACCTGAATTTCAATCCGATTACGGGGTTGTTCATTCCCGAAGAAACCTTTAAAACCATGGTATCAACATTGTTATTCCTGGTTTGGGAGGTAACTTTCATCAATCCGCCAATGATACTGCCATCAATCCGCCACGGAGAACCAGGTTTATTCAGCAGGGTCACGCCAGCCTCAATGCCTATGCCAGAGAACCGTTTGTTGAACGTGGTGATGGCATTCACCTGGTCAACATCCTCCTGGTCCAGGTCCTGAACGCCGTAATCGTGTTCATTCCAGATGGAATGAAGAGACATGTCACGCAAGGTCAGGTCTGTGTTGAGGTAGGAATAATTGACAGCAAGGTGAAACTTGCCGGTCTTAGCCGGTGGTGTGCCTGTTTCCTGACCGGAAACAAGTAGCATTCCCAGCATGCAAACCAAAAAGGTAACTTGTCTTTTCATAGCAGGTTGGATAAGATTCTGTTAATGTTTAAGTTGGAGGATTTCATCAGGAATTTCATCATGTCATCGAATGGGATTGACTTATTCCTGAACAAAAATAAAAAAACTTAACCAGGAATTTTCATCGGGCTAAATTAATTAATTGCCTGCAATTTTACCAGCAGATCTGGATTAAACAGGCTCACCAGTCCCCTACAGGGCTGATAAATCATATCGTTGATGATAACTGTCAATATCACGAGCCGATAGAGCACGGCATATATTTTTTTTAAGTATGTTCCGGCTTACATGAAAAGGATTCAGAACATGGTTGAAGCCAATCTGAGTACAACCCTTATCAGAGTTTTGTATTATTTTTGAAAAATGGAACAACGATTGGATTGTATTTTTCATGTGTTGTCCTGGTTTTACCTAATTTTATCCATTATAAACAAATCATGATGAAAAGAATTCCCGGCAAATTGCTCACCCTTCCACCCACACTCCTTGCTGTTGCTGCGCTTACGGGGTTTCGTGACACTCCTCCTTCAAGGACCGAAACCCATCCGAACATCCTGCTGATCATGGTGGACCAGATGCAAACTCCGCCGGAAGGATATGGACCCGATGAGGGTGCGATTCAGGAATTGAAGGAGATACTTGGCTTTCGGCCACTTTCCCCGGACAATTCTTATGCGCGTTTTTTCCCGGGTTTATTGCGCCTTCGTCAAAATGCCGTTGTCCTGAAAAAAAATTATACCGCCTCAGCAGCCTCTGTGCCCAGCAGGTCGTGTATCATGACCGGTCAGTATTCAACGGCAACCGGCGTTGACCAGACCGACGGGCTGTTCAAATCCGCAGAAGATGTGCCGTTTCTTGACTCTATTGGCACACCAACCATTGGCGACTGGTTCCGTGCAGTTGGGTATTCAACCCATTATTTTGGGAAATGGCATGTATCTGAGGCCAAGCCGCCCGATTACCTTGAACCCTGGGGTTTTTCGGACTGGGAGAGTTCAAATCCGGAACCTCATGGTGGAACATCCAGCAACCTGGGGGTTTTTCGTGATGTTTTGTTCACCGAAAAAATCGTAGACTTTCTGAATGCAAAGGGGACAGACACCTCCACCAAACCCTGGATTACCGTTGGATCGCTGGTAAACCCGCATGATGTGAGTTCCTATCCCATCAACTGGCAAGCCCCGGGCGTTACGGGTGTTGTACCATGGATCAATTATCCCCCTCCGCTGTCCATTCCCGCGATGGGAGCCAAAAGCCGAAACGATACGGTTATGACAGTGATCAACGGGGATACGGTGGAAAGAATTTTCCAGGTTGACCTGAACCCTGACGGGTTTCCTCAAAACAACAGCTTTCTGCCACGAACCTATTCCGAATCTCTTGGCACCAAACCCGGGTGTCAGCAGGACAATGCCGTAAAATGGGGGCTCGCTTACGGAGCAAGTACGGATTTTAACTTTATGCAAAAGAAGCTGCCTTTCCGGTCGCCTCTTCCGTTTCAGCTTCAGGGGGCATACGACTCTGCCTGGTCCCTGAGTTATAACCAGTTTTATCTCTATGCCCATTATCTGGCCGATCTGCAACTCCGCAAAATATTGCAGGCCCTTGATGCCAGTGGCCTTACAGATAATACCATCGTTGTGTTCATTTCCGATCACGGAGAGATGACGGCAGCGCATGGCGGCATGATTCAGAAATGGCATAATGCGTATGAAGAAACGGTGAGGGTGCCTTTGGTCATATCTTCCCCACTTGTGAATGCAAACAGCCAGACAATCAGGGAAATCCTCCAACCCACCAGTTCAATGGACCTCGCGCCAACCCTGCTGGCCCTTGCCGGGTATAAGGAAGATCAGGTGCGAAGCAAAATGATCGCCATTCATGGCCAGCCAGCGGTACAACCTTTCCCGGGGGCTGACCTTTCCTCGCATATCAAAGGGACAAGTACCGGGCCCATCATCGGACCTGACGGAAATCCGCGGACCGGGGTGTTGTTTATGAGCAACGATATGATTACGGAATTAGGAGCCAATAACCCGGGGGATATAAAAAAGGGTAGCTACAATTTGTTTCTTAACCGGGTTGATTCAACCATCGCCCTTGGATATGCCCTCACTTCAGGAGCTGTTCGTCAGCCTAATAACTTAAGGGCTTTTTGCACAGGTGACTGGAAAATTGTTCAGTATGTGGACCCGAAAGGCGCTGAAAAGGATCAATGGGAGCTTTATTGCCTGACCACAGATCCGGTTGAACTTATAAATCTGGTGAATTACCAGACGGGGAATGTACGTGACGATGTGTTCGTTCCCGGCATGACAAGAGAAGAGCTGATATTGAAAAATGATTACCTGAGAGCTCAGCTCGCCCATGCAACCAGTGTTGCAGAAATTCCACCTGCGGAAAAACAAATAAAGCTTTTCCAGAATTTGCCCAATCCTTTTACCCTGCAAACGACCATTCCATTCTATATACCCGAAGCAGGTCCGGTACGGTTGACAGTTGCGGATCAGTCGGGGAAAGAGGTGATGGTCGTTGTAAATAAAACATTGCCGGCCGGTTCCCACAGATTTGATGTTGATGGCAGCCGGTTGCCTTCCGGAGTTTATCTGGTAACACTGACGTATCATCTGCAGAAAGCGGTGAAGAAAATGATCCTGACGAAATGATCGCTCAGGTTCCTGAAGGACGGGTTAAAGCCCACTTTTTAACATTCGCGGGCATACGCTTCTGTTGTAGTTCATTGGCCATGAAATCGAAATATGGTTCGGTGTGTTTGTAAAATCGTTTGAACCCGGGACAGAGATAATTTAATCCCGGTTCGCCGTCGGGGGTATTGACAATACGGTTTTTAGGACATTCCCCATTGCAGAGGTCAAGGAATTCACATTTCCTGCAAAAAGCCGGCAGAGTGTCACGTTTGTTCTGCCCAAACTGACGTTGAAACGGAGAATTCATCAGGGTCAGCAATGATTTTTCGTTGATGTTGCCGAGTTTGTATTCAGGAAACACGAAATGGTCGCAGGCGAAAACATCCCCGTTATATTCCATAGCACCGGCATTGCCGCAGGTTTCGGCAGCAACGCAGACGGAGGGAGGCACACGCATCCAGTTGGCGAGAACACAATCGAACGTGATTACGAAATAGTCGCCGACATCTTTCCGCACCCATTCATCAAATATCCGGATCAGGAAATTTCCATAATCGATCGGGTCAACCGTAAAGTCGGTGACTTCTGCGTTTTTTTTGGTATCGGGTGGCAGTATCCTGAGTTCATCAGTTTTCGCTGCAGGGTCAATCCATTCAACAACCGGGAGAAACTGCATGTACCGGCTGCCGGCATTTTTCAAGAACCGGTATACCTCATCCGGATACTTTGCATTGTAATCGTTAACCACCGAAAGCGTGTTGAATTCGACCTTGTGTTTTATCAGCAATGCCAGCCCTTTCATGCATTGTGTAAAACTTCCCTGCCCGTTCCTGTAGACCCTGTAATGGTTGTGGCAATGTTCAGGGCCATCGACCGAAAGCCCGATCAGGAACTGATGGTCGCTGAAAAAGCCACACCATTCATCCGTAAGCGTTGTTCCGTTGGTTTGCAGAGAATTTTCTATAACCCGGCCCCTGCCATGTTTCTTTTGAAACTGAATAACCTTCCTGAAGAAATCCATTCCTCGCATCACCGGTTCGCCGCCATGCCAGGCAAAAAGAACAACCGGATCCAGGGAAGAGTAAATAGTTTGAGCAATAAAAGTTTCAAGGAGTTTTTCGCTCATTGACCATTTGTGAGGGTCGTGGGGATATAGTTTTTCTTTCTCGAGGTAATAGCAATAGGTGCAATTCAGGTTACACACAGAACCGATGGGCTTGGCCATCAGCGAGAAAGGGAGTTTCGGGGAAACTGTTATATTCATCGTGTTTGCAAAAGTCGAAAGATTATATGAACTCCGCCGATAATTTATTTGACGAATGAAACATTTATAACCATGATCTCAGCCTGACCGGTAGTCCGGATGGGTGTTCCCCAACCCTGGATGCCGGAAGTCACAAAAAAATGTGAACCGTTGATCTGCTTATACCCCCACGGAAGTTTATAGAGAAGCCCGATAATGTAGTTGATTGGCCAGACTTGTCCGTAATGGGTATGTCCGGAAAGCTGAATGTCAATATGATTTTTGACCGCTTCATCTAATTGATAAGGAGAATGGTCCAGTTGAATAATTGAAAGATTCTCTTTTGCATGGTCTTTTAATTTTGCAATTGGTTTTTTTTCATAAGCCCGGTAACTCACGCCCATCAGATAAAAGGAGTTGGCAACTTTCACAAGGCTATCCGTCAGAAATGTCATATCTAAATTCTTGTTGAATCCATTGTACCGGAAAAAATCATGATTGCCGTTCACGATATAATTGCCCCACCTTGGCGTAATTGAAGCCAGTTGCTTATCAAATACAGCTAATTTTTCCTTTGATATTCGTCCTTGTTCAACCATATCCCCTCCGTATAATACGATGTCGGGATTAATTTGAGATATCTTATTCAGGTAATCATTAAAAAACGTTTGACTGGTATGGTTGTTCAGGTGCATATCTGCCACAAAACAAATTTTCAGTCTCCTGATTTCGGCATCCCTTGCCGGAATTCTGATATCAAATGAATTTACAACCAGGTGGTTATATCTTTTATTTCCCTCCGCCAGGATGATCGTTAAACACAAAACCACCAAAACCATCGTTACCGTTTTGGTAATCGGGTTCCGGATGAGCGATTCTGGCAGTATCTGGAATTTCAGGATCAATTTCGCTGAAAGATCAACTCCCAGGATGAGAAGAAACAGGTACAACAGTGTATAAATGTAGTACTCCGCCAGAAACAGCGGAAAATTCATGATATCCCTGGGAAAGAGACCATCCAGCGAAAACATCAGGGGCATATAACAGGCAATAACAACGATCAACCACCGGGCAACAACAACCAATACAGGTGACTTGAAAACGGATTTTATTTTGTGATAAAAGTAAAAATGGGGGATCAGGTAAAAGAGCAGAATCATGTTTGGGAAATGGGCTAATAACACCGGATGATCAATATGCACGAACAGATATACAAGGCTTAACAATAGGACTGGCAAGACTTGCCATTTTCCGTAATAATCCCCATTCACCGGGAAAATGTGTTCATTCTGGTTTTTAATCTTTAACAATGCTGAGATTAACCATGTGAACAATAGTTGGCCGCCTGTACACAAAAGAATAATGATCAGAAGCCCGGTTTTTAATCCAAGCGGATGAAAAATGAAAGCAACCAGAAATATCAGAAAAGCCTCCATTAAAAGGTTGAGCCCCAACCCAAAACTCACCAACAGAACAGCTCTGAATTTTTGTCCGCTGCTCCAAACATTATGAGCTGCCATAAAACCGGCCATCAGCGGCCCGCCAATAAGCGCCGAGACATAAAATTGTTTCCGGGAAATGAGTTTTATGGTTGAAACCGGCTCAGGCATCTCTGTGTATTTTGGGATAAAGATACGACTTGTTCCTGATTGGCTGCTGGAGCCGTCAGCTAAAGCTGACGGTAATAGATCGGATGGATCATCTTTGCTGTGCCGTCAGCTAAAGCTGACGGCAATAGATATGGCGGATTAATTAATCTATTGCAGTTGGCTTTAGCCAACTGTTTAGGTCAGGGCTTATTTCTGGCGGCTTTAGCCACATTAATCCAGACCTCCGGACTTGTTGCAGAAAAACCAAAATACTAGTCAAAGAAACATATATTTGCATTAAATCCTCTTGCTGTGGGCAGGGTTATGGCATTTTTATCATCACCGTGCTGTCCGATTCAGAAAACAAGAATCATGTTAACTCCGTTAATAAAGGAAAAATACCACGAAGAATATCCGGTAACCATTATGAGCAAAATACTTCAGGAAAAAACTACTTTCACAAAAGTTGATTATACCGATCAACACTTGTCGGACCATGAGTTTGACACATGCACTTTTATAAACTGCATCTTCTCAAAAAGTGACCTTTCCAACAGCGATTTTCCGGATTGCAGTTTTATAGATTGTAGTTTTAGTCTGGTCAAACTGAACAATACCGGATTTAAAAATGTCAGTTTTACCGGATGTAAACTCTTGGGCATTGATTTTACAAAATGCAAGGATTTTCTGCTATCATTTAACTTTGAGAAATGCTTGCTGGACTACTCGACTTTCACCAAGAAAAAGATCAGAAACACCCTGTTCAAAGACTGCACCATCAAAGAAGCTGATTTCACAGAAACCGACCTGACCGGTTCCAGTTTTCAAAATTGTGATTTGACCAGAACCATCTTCATGCATACAGTTCTGGAAAAAGCAGATTTCCGGACAGCCCTTAATTATTCCTTCGACCTCGAATCAAACCGCGTAAAGAAGGCTAAATTCTCATCTTCAGGTATTATCGGGTTGTTGGATAAATACCAAATCATCATCGGGTAGCCGAAGTTTAATTTGCACCGCGGAGTTTAATGGTTTATCTTTGCGCAAAGTAATTATCCCTCCTCATGGCATCAAAGATCAACATCTTTTCGGGTTCGGCTACCGCCAACCTTGGTGAGAAAATTGCACAAAGTTTTGGCGCGGAAATGGGCAAATCATCAGTCGTCAGGTTTGCTGATGGTGAATTTCAGCCTTCCTTTGAAGAGAATATCCGTGGTACCGATGTGTTCCTGATCCAATCGACCCATGCCCCGTCGGATAACCTTTTTGAATTGCTGATGCTCATCGATGCAGCACGCCGCGCTTCGGCAAAAACCATCGTAGCAGTCATTCCCTATTTCGGATATGCCCGTCAGGACCGCAAAGACAAGCCCCGTGTTTCCATCGCTGCCAAGCTCGTGGCCAACCTGCTCTCGGCAGCCGGGGTAAACCGTATCATTGCTCTTGATCTTCATGCCGACCAGATCCAGGGCTTTTTTGATGTCCCTGTTGATCACCTGTACGCTTCATCGGTATTTATTCCTTACCTGAAAACACTTCACCTTCCGGAACTGATCTTCGCTTCACCTGACACCGGAGGAACCCGCCGGGCCGGGTCTTATGCCAAATACTTTCATACCAATTTCGTGATTTGCTATAAACACAGGTCAAAACCAAATGAAGTAGCAAAAATGAGGCTGGTAGGTGATGTAAAAGGGAAAGATGTTGTTTTGCTTGATGATATTGTAGATACCGGTGGTACCCTTTGCAAAGCGGCTGAAATCATCATGGAACAGGGGGCCAACTCGGTAAGGGCGATGGTAACACATCCGCTGTTGTCGGGTAATGCCCGTGAAAACATTGAAAATTCAGCACTCCTCGAACTGATCGTCACCGATACGATTCCACTGACCATGCAAAGTCCGAAAATAAAAGTACTCAGCACCGCCGATCTCTTCGCAGAAGTGATCCGTCGGCTTAAAAAGAGAGAATCAATCTCCTCCCTGTTTAAGTTTTAAAAGAAATTCCTACCTTTGCAGCCCGAAAAAAAGAAATTTTCAATTTCCAATTTCCGGTTTTTTAATCAATCATTCAATCATTCAATCAATCATTCACTATGAAAACGGTATCATTGAGCGGTTCTCTTCGCGAGAACGTAGGGAAAAAAGATGCCAAAATGCATCGCAAGGAGTTTAAAGTTCCTTGTGTGATGTATGGCGGAAAAGAACAGATTCATTTTGTGGCAGAGGAAAAAGTGCTGATGAAAATCATGCATACACCTGTGGCCCACATTTTTGAATTGAGTGTTGGCGAACAAAAACACAGTACGATCGTACAGGATGTGCAATATCATCCGGTTACCGACCGTATGCTGCATGTTGACTTTATGGAAATAATTCCAGAAAAGCCTGTAACCATTGGCGTTCCAATTAAAGTGACCGGTGTTGCCCCCGGCGTTCTGCGCGGTGGCCGGTTGATTAAAAAAATGCGTAAACTGGTTATCAAGGCATTGGTGCAGCATCTTCCTGATGAAATCATCGTATCGATCGATGGACTTGAAATCGGCGATTCTGTAAAAGTTTCCGACATGGTGCTTGAAAATGTAACTTTCCTCGACCCGGCCAGCAATGTGATTGTTGGTGTGCGTACTGCACGTGCGGTTGTTGAAGAAGTCGGCCCTGGTGCTGAGGGTGCCTCTGCTGCTGCAGCTCCTGCTGCCGCTGCCCCTGCCGCTAAGAAAGCCTAAGGAAAAGGTCATATCATTTTTAAAAGAAGGTGTAGGGTGAGTAACTTTACACCTTCTTTTTTAGAATGAAAGCAATGCAAACAATGCAGGCAATGCAAACATTGCAGGAACAGGGAAATAGGGTTTAAAAAAATTGCTTAAAGGATGAAATACCTGATTGTGGGTCTTGGCAATATTGGTGATGAGTATGCTGATACTCGTCACAATATTGGTTTTACGGCTGTGGATGCACTTGCGTTGAATTTTAAATCAACGTTTGAGGTTGGAAGGCTCGCTTCTGTTGCCCGGATGTCGCTGAAGGGGCGCACCCTGGTGGTGATCAAACCAACCACCTTCATGAACCTGAGCGGGAAAGCTGTAAGGTACTGGATGCAAAAGGAAGATATCCCCAAAGAAAATTTACTCATTATCGTTGATGACCTCGCCCTTCCGCTGGGGGCGCTTCGTTTGAAATCAAAAGGGAGTGACGGAGGCCACAACGGACTGATCAGCATCAACGAAACCATTGAAACCACCGAATATGCCCGGCTTCGCATTGGTATCGGCAACGATTTTGCCAAAGGATACCAGGTCGATTATGTTCTTGGCCGCTGGAGTGCCGAAGAGGCAAAGGTGCTGGTCCCCCGGATAGAAACTACCGTCGAACTCATCAAGAGTTTTATATTGATTGGAACGGAGAGGACGATGAATTTTTTTAATAAGAGGTGAGCGGGTGGGCGAGTGGGCAAGTGGACAAGTGGGCAAGTGGACAAGTGGGCAAGTGGGCGAGTGGGCAAGTGGACGGGTTAGATCCAGCCTTTTAGTTTATAGTAAAATATTGCGGCGAATTCCCGGAGAATGAGGAGTTCATAGTTCATTTGTGTCCAGAACTGGTAGCGCAGGGTGATGCTGCTGCCGATATCGGGAATGAATTTCCGGCCGCCAAGTTTCCGGGCATTGAATGTGATATCAGATTCGATGGCTTGCTCAAAAGCGGGAAGGCCATCCACCTTGAGAAATCCGGCTTTCCTGAAGGCGAGCACTGCGCGGTAGAGATGCTCGGGGGAGGTGATGAGGAGGATGGATGATTTACGATTTACGAATGACGATTGACGAATTTCGAATTTCGAATTTCCATTTATAATATTGAGCGCCTGCGACCGTGTATTTGTCCCGGAATCTTCGAATTGAATTCGTTCCGGTGAGATGCCCCGCATAACGAGTTCCGCTTTCATCAGATGGATGGCGCTGCGGCTGTCGGCAGTATCGCCAGGAAGGGCAATGATGACAGTTGACCGGGTAAAATATCGCGCTGCCCTGGCGGTATACCAGGTACGCATCAGTCCGCTTTCGCTGGGCATTCCGCCTCCCCCAAGTAATACGATGCAATCGGGTGGCCGGTTGATCCCGGCTTTACTGATTCCGATGCCATACCAAATCCAGAAAGGGGCAGAGGTAAAGGCCAGAATGATCAGAATTGTGGCAATACTCCCCATGGTGATCAGCAGATATTTAAGAACGGTCCTGATCTTTTTAAACATGGTCATTTTGTTTCACCTCAAAACCAATGGAATATCGAATATTGATCAACGAATGTTGAAATTTGAAGTTTGGGAACTCACCGGGTCACTTGCCCACTCGCCCACTCGGTCACTTGGCCACCATCTTCTCCTTAACAATCGCCGAAATCCCATCCACCGGAATACGTTCCTGCAGCATGGTGTCACGATCACGGATGGTAACGGTATTGTCTTCAAGGGTTTGGTGGTCGATGGTGATGCAATATGGTGTACCAAGGGCATCCATGCGACGGTAACGGCGTCCGATGGTGTCTTTTTCTTCGTAGTAACAGCGAAAATCGTACTTCATCACATCCATGATCTCGCGTGCCTTTTCCGACAAACCGTCTTTTTTGGTCAATGGCAGCACAGCCAGTTTGATTGGGGCCAGTTTTGCCGGAATCCCCAAAACCACACGTTCGCTGCCATCTTCCAGTTTCTCTTCACGGTATGCATGGCTTAAAATCGCAAGAAAGGTACGGTCGAGGCCAATGGAAGTTTCCACCACATAAGGCACATAGCTTTCATTGCTTTCGGTGTCAAAATACTGGAGTTTCCTGCCCGAATGCTGCTGATGGGCGCTGAGGTCGAAATCGGTACGACTGTGAATACCTTCCAGTTCCTTGAACCCGATGGGGAATTCAAATTCAATGTCGGCGGCGGCATTGGCGTAGTGGGCCAGTTTTTCGTGGTTGTGAAAGCGATATTTTGAGGCGGGGATTCCAAGGGAAAGATGCCATTTCATGCGCTCTTCCTTCCAGAACTCGTACCACTTCAGCTCTTCACCGGGTTTAACAAAATATTGCATCTCCATCTGCTCGAATTCACGCATCCGGAAGAGGAACTGTCTGGCCACAATCTCGTTGCGGAAGGCTTTCCCGATCTGGGCGATACCAAATGGGATTTTCATGCGGGCCGATTTCTGCACATTCAGGAAGTTGACAAAGATTCCCTGGGCTGTTTCGGGCCGGAGGTAAACCACGGAAGTATCATCATTCACCGACCCCATCTGGGTGGAGAACATGAGGTTGAACTGGCGTACATCGGTCCAGTTTTTTGTTCCGCTGATGGGGCAAACGATCCCTGTTTCTTCGATCAGCAGCTTGATGTCGGCGAGATTGTCTTTTCCCAGGGAGTCATAAAACCGCGTTTTGACCGCGTTGATCTTGTCCTGGTATTCCTTTACACGGGGGTTGGTTTCCCGGTACATTTTTTCATCAAAGGTTTCACCAAAACGGATTCTTGCTTTTTCAACCTCTTTCTGGATTTTATCCTCAATCTTCTGAAGATGGTCTTCAACCAGTACATCGGCACGGTAACGCTTTTTGGAATCACGGTTGTCGATCATCGGGTCGCTGAAGGCATCCACATGTCCTGATGCTTTCCAAACGGTGGGGTGCATGAAAATGGCGCAATCCAGCCCGACAATGTTTTCATGAAACTGGGTCATCCAGCGCCACCAGTATTCCTTGATGTTGTTTTTGAGTTCAACACCAAAGGGACCGTAATCATAAACAGCGCTGAGTCCGTCGTAGATTTCACTGGAAGGGAATACAAAGCCGTATTCCTTGGCGTGGGAGATAATTTTTTTAAAGAGTTCTTCGTTGTTGGCCATAGCAATGCTGATTTTGGGCCACAAAGGTAGGAAAAATCAGAAACCCGGAATGCAAAACACCTCCGTCTCCTCGTATCGCGAAGCAACCACGATTTTTGTGCCGTTTGCATGCCGGCTGAAAAGGTCATGTACAAGTTGCGGATGGTTGTTCTCAGCCGAAAGATGTGAAAGTACCAGCAGCTGCATCCAGGGTGACCGGTGGGTGATAAAAAGGTCCAGCGCCTGGTCGTTCGAAAGGTGTCCTTCCATTCCCCGGATACGCCGTTTAAGATAGACGGGGTAACGTCCGTTTTCAAGCATTCTTTCATCATAATTGGCCTCGAGAAAAGCCGCATGGCACTGGCTGAGGTGGTGTATGACATGTTCACAAGCCGTGCCCAGATCGGTAAATACCCCTGCAGTAAGTCCGTTTGTGCTCACTGTAAAACTATGTGGTTCGGAGGCATCATGAAGTTTTGGAAATGGATTCACCCGGAGGTTGCCAATATCCACCGGCATTCCTGCCTTAAATGACATCAATGCCTGTGATTCAAGGTTTATTCGGCTGCTGCGGTAGGTTGCCTCTGTAATGTAGACGGGAATTCCGTATTTTCTGGAAAGTACTTCGGCTCCCCGGGTATGATCGGTATGTTCATGGGTGATGAATATCGCTTTTACATTCCGCAGGGGCAGCCCCATCCTCATCATCCTGCGTTCTGTTTCACGGCAGGAGATGCCGGCATCGATCAGCACAGCCTCCTGCTGAGTGCCGATGTAATAACAGTTTCCGTTGCTTCCTGAATTGAGGGCTGCGATATATAGTGACATATAATGATTTTGCTTATTTTTAGGAAAAATTTCATTGGGATGTAATGCTAACGATTATTTGAATCCGATGATACGGTGAAACAAATTATTTTCAGTATTTTCTTTGTTTTTTTATGGCTGTCGGGGGAAGCCGCGGTGCGTTTGCCTTCGGTTTTAGCTTCGGGAATGGTGTTGCAGCGGAATTCTGTGGTAAAG
Organism: uncultured Bacteroidales bacterium; assembly: GCA_903875045.1. GTDB lineage: Bacteria > Bacteroidota > Bacteroidia > Bacteroidales > FEN-979 > CAIVAT01. The sequence goes on along the minus strand of CAIQUS010000049.1, from coordinate 5,987 downwards.
ATATGGGGATGGGCCGGTCAGGGAGAAATGGTAAAGATAGCGGCGTCCTGGCTGGCCGAACCGGTTCAGACAACCACCGGGGCCGACGGGAAGTGGAGTGTCGCAATAACTACCGGCCCGGCTGGCGGACCGCATTCCATGGTGATCACCGGAACAAACAAGATTGTATTGACCGATATTCTTTTTGGCGAAGTTTGGGTCTGTTCCGGCCAGTCAAATATGGAATTTACCATTAACATGCTGGGTGGATGGGAGAAATACAAGAATGAGAAGAAAGACCTCGGAACATCGGATTATACCCAAATCCGTCTTTGTCAGGTAGCTCATGCCTGGGAGTCTGTTCCGCAGGATTCATGCAAAGCAACCTGGAAGAGAGCAACAGTAAAGAATGTTTATGATTTCAGTGCCACTGCATGGTTTTTTGGCAGGGAGTTGTTTAACAGGCTGCATGTTCCGGTCGGACTTATTTCCACCAACATCGGCGGAACGCCTGCTGAGGCATGGACCGACCGGAAATACCTGGAAGCGGATGAAAATTTACACTATTTCCTGAAGTCACCGAACAGCGATCAAAGCAATTACCGGAACGCGTCAGGATTGTACAATGCCATGGTCCATCCGCTGCTGAATTTCAGGATCAGTGGAGTTATCTGGTACCAGGGAGAAAGCAACAGGTACCAGTCCGATCTGTATGAAAAGCTCTTTACAACGATGATCCGCAACTGGCGTGAAGCCTGGAAACAAGGTGATTTCCCGTTTTATTATGTTCAGATCGCCCCGTTTGCTTATGAAGAAAATATTGATGCGGCTGCTTACCTGAGGGAAGCACAGTTTAAGGCGCTGTCTGTCCCCAACACAGGGATGGCCGTGACCATGGATATTGGAAACCCCGGGAACATCCACCCCGCGAACAAGCAGGATGTCGGATTGCGGCTTGCCTTGCTTGCCCTTTCCGGGACGTATGGTTTTGAAAATATTATTTGTAAAGGCCCTGAATACAGAAGCATGACGGTTGAAGGGAGCAGTGTTCGGCTTTTCTTCGAAAATGTCCAAGGCGGGTTGTTTAAAAAAGGGGAAGATCTGACCTGTTTTAAAATAGCAGGGAAGGACAATGTTTTTTATCAAGCAGATGCAAAGATCGATGGCCATTGTGTAGTTGTTACCAGCCAGAATGTATCTGAACCTGTTTCGGTGCGATATGCTTTTTCGGATACTGATTCTGTTAATCTTTTTAATCAGGCTGGTTTGCCTGCGGTTCCCTTCAGAACGGATACAATCCCGTTTTTCAACCGTCCGGTGGAAATCGTTTACTCAACCGACAGCCTGACCGGATTGAAACAACTTTCGCTGAAATGCAGCGACACCCTTTGCCAGGTTCGCTATTCGCTGGACGGAACCGAACCCGACAAATCTTCGGTGCTGTATCAAAAGCCAATTCTGCTCGATCATTCCTGCAGCATCGGAGCCCGGGCGTTCAAAGGGAGCCTTGTTTCCTCTCTTGTCAGCAAATCAAAATATTTTCGTCATGCCGGGATCAACAAACGTATCACAACCACGCATCCTTTTGCTAAGCAGTATCCGGGCGGCAGCAACGCGCTGCTCGACGGGGTGCAGGGATCAGAGGACTTCACCGATAGTTTTTGGCAGGGATATCAGGGGGTTGATTTTGATGCAATCATCGATCTGGGCGATACGATTTCTGTCAAAAACATCTGTGCCGGGTTTATGCAGAATTCCGGATCATGGATTTTTCTGCCCACCCTGGTACAGATCAGTATTTCAAAAGATGGCGTGAAATATTCACCTTCCAGGGAAATCAAGACCATGGAATCACAGAAAACCACCGATGTTATCTTGAAAGAATATTGTTTTGAGCCGGGAATTGGTTCGGAACAGCAACAACCAGGATCAGGTCAAACCGGCCCCGTTGCAAGATTTATCAGAATTTATGCCAAAAACACCGGCTTTTGTCCGAAATGGCATCCTGGGAAGGGAGGAAAGGCATGGCTTTTTGTTGATGAGATCATCATTAATTTCTAACTTAAACCTTAGATTTTATGAACAAACATTTATCAAAACTTGGCATTTCGGGGATGGCCCTTGCGATTTTTCTGACCATGATGGCGCTGCTCAGCATCTATTTTTTTGTGACGCTGGAAGATAACCAGGAAACGCTCGAAAAACGGGGTTATCATGCGTTGGAAAAGCTCGGCGAGGGAATGAAGCAAAAAGATGCTATTTGCTCGACCATCATAACCAACCGTGCCAGTGATAAAAAAGCCAAAACCGGATCGTCCCCATCTTTTTCCTGGGGGTCCGGTCCGATTACTGCCAGCCTGAAATCAGACAGGACCAACGAACCGGACGCTATTTATTATACGTTTGATTCTACCAACAGAAAAAAAACAGATAGTGTTCATATACTTTTGAAAGAGTTTATCACACCATTGCTGCGATGGGATTTTTTCTCTGATTTTATCTTTATCCGCAACAAGCGGATCATGTTTTCCACCCTGCCCGGGGATATACAGTTGTCAGACGCTGTTTCATTACCAAAAAAGGAGAAAGCCACCGAGTCTGATCCGGCATTTAACCTGATCCCGGGAGCCCAGGAATCAAAGTTTACACCATTTGGAATCCAGACAGGTAGCATCGAGAAAATCACAATACACGGAACAAATTATCTCCTGTTCCTTATTCCCGTTAATTTTCATGGTTACCCGGATTGTTTCCTGGGAGGTTTCATCCAGGAAAAAAAGTTTATCCGCGACAAACGAAGCCTGCCATCTGACCTGATTGTTGTTTTTATTTTCACCCTGCTGCTGATTGTCGTCAGCTTCCCGATTTTAAAAGTATTTATTATGGGGCCCAGGGAGAAACTGACACGAACCGGGGTGACCATGATCGGAATATCGCTGGTAACAGGAACATTGCTTCTGGTCATCATGCTTTCTCAGCAACTGATCAGCTACCGATTTCAGACCGACCAGTATGATCAATTACGAATTCTCAACAAAACCGTTCAAAAAGCCTTTACAAATGAAAGGGATACAGCTCTCAAACAGCTCGACTGGTATAATGCAGGGAACATAGCGTTTGGCAAAGAAACTAAAAAACACACCTCCATACTGGATTCCGATACAGCGGCAAACCCATTGTTGAAAAAACCAGTTTACCTTTTTTATAAAACTGTTTTTTGGGCAGACGAAACCGGTACGCAGCGTACAATTATTACGCCTTACCAAAAGTACTTCCCCTCGTCGGTAAATGAACGGGAATATTTTATACATCCGGATAAATATGAGTTGAACACTGTCAGGTATAATATGGTGCCGATTTATTCCCAAACCTCCGGAGAGTGGGCGATCGCATTTTCCACGCCATCCAAAAATGACAGTGCCAGGATCGTTGCTTTAACCACCTCGATGTATTCGTTAAAGTGGCCGGTTTTGCAATACGGGTTTGAATATTGCCTGGTCGATAAAACCGGGAAAGTCTGGTATCACTCAAACGAAATCATGAATATCAATGATAGTTTAATCACGGAAAGTCATGAAAACAAAACACTGATATCGGCATTGACATCCAACGAATGTGACTCCATGGAATTGGAAATCCGCAACAGGAATTATCTTGCCTACATCTCACCGGTGGATAATTCTGATTTATTTGTTGTTTCCCTGCTGAATACAGCAAGGGCCAAGTCCATCGGAGCGCTTACTGCGATGTTTGTCTTTTGCTTTTTTGCATTGATCTTTTTAATCCTTTTCCTGATCTATATTGCTATCATCGTATGGAGAACCAAAAAAAGCAAACTCGCCGGGAAGGAGTACTTTTTCAAATGGCTGCTTCCGGGCAAACAGAATAATAAAACCTACTGGCAGCTGATCATTTTCAATGGCGCGGGTTTCATCATCCTTCTGGGGTTGGAAATATGTGGTTTGTTCGATGGATTATCCCTTGCCATGCTTATCGTCATCCTGGTACTTTTCATGGTTGCACATTGCACGCTGACCTATCGTGTACTCACATTCCGCATCTGGCATGGGTATGACAAACATTTTAAAAAGATGCCCCAAGATGTTCCATACTATACGATTTTCGTGATGAGCTGGCTGTTAACCATTGTAATTATGCCGGTAGTTCTTACTACAAGTGCGTTTTTCTCGGCTGAAACAACAAATTTTTTACAGAGACAACAACAATTTCTTGCCCACCAGATAAACGAGCGAACTGAAACGATCCACCAGTTTTATAAAGAAAACCTTACTTCCGGTAAAAGTGAAGCTTTTTCCGGAAGTGGAGATTCATTATTCCGGGCACGAAACAGCAAGGGTCTTTATTTTATGAACATTGACCGCACTCAGTTTCAGCAGAACATTTCCCCTCATACGGTTAATCATGTCCGCGGGAATCAGCCGGTTTTAAAAGCTGCCCGTTCATGGTTCGACAGGGTGATGAATGAATCAGAGCCAATATCAACGGATCCCATGATCGGGAGCTTATTCCCTGCAACCGGCGATACTTGTGTTTCCCTTATTTTTGACAGATTGGATTACAACGATCAAGGGAAGAAAACCGAAACGAAATCCATGATTACCACCCGAAATCAATGGTCGGGATTCTTCAATCCGTTTCGTGCGCTTCCGGGAAGTGTATACGCATTCCTTTTCTGGGTTTTGATTGTTGCAATGCTTGTACTTATTGGCTTTTTGGTAAACAGGCTGGTTAGAAAACTTTTCTTTTCGTGTGAATCAGAATGTGTTCCGGTGCCACTTTTTCAGGAACTGGATACCATTGCAAAAGCCAGGGTAAACGCCATCATCATTTCATACCATGATCCCGAAATTGAGGAGTTGGGTAATCGCGAATGGGAATGTATTGACATGGCTGAAGTATCGATATCAGCAGATACACCAGTGGATGAACGACGGGTTTTATACAATCTTGAACCCGGGATTGAATCACTGTTAAATTTCAGGAACAGGATTCAGTTTCTGGAAAAGCAGTTAAAGAAACGACCCGTCATACTTTGGATGGATAAAACGCCGGAACGATTGGTTGCCACCTACAAAGATGGTTGGGATAAGCAAAAGGAACATGGAGAATCAGCCACTCAGATATCTCAATTCAACAGGTTGATTTTTGGGATACCTTTCATCTACCCGGAAATCCAACAACCGGAAACGGAGGGGCCTTGGCTGTGCGAAAAACTATCTGCGATACTGGAGGCTGAAAAGCGGTTCAATCCGGAAGTTCAACGGTACCATCTGCTCATCAAGGGGAAAATTAAGCGTTGTTGCGAAAACACTACCTCAAACGTTCACGACATAAAAGGGATGGAACCAATATGTTCCGCTGTGGCGGAAGATCTGATTTTGAAAATACAGGAACTCTCCACCTCTTTTTACGATTACGTATGGGGATCCTTGTCGGAAGATGAGCAGTTTCTTCTTCTTGACCTTGCCCAGGATACCTTGCTGAACCTGAAAAACAAGAAAACGATCACCCTGCTTTTTAAAAAAGGCATCCTTCACAGGAAAGAGCGGATTGAAATCGTGAGCCCTTCGTTCAAAAATTATATTCTGACAGAGATCGATAAAACTTCGTTTGAAACGATGCAGAAAAAGATTGACGAGGAGGGAACCTGGCACCGGTTTAAAGTACCCCTGATCCTCATCGCCACAAGTCTCATGGTCTTTCTTTTTGTAACCCAGCAAAATTTTCTGTCGGGGTTGAATACTATCCTGGTTTCAGCAGGAGCGCTGGTTGGGGTATATCTCAGATTCAGCGGATTGTTTTCAAAATCGAAAGGGACATAGTGTTCAGCCGTTTGAACTTAAAGGATGAGGGCACTCCGATAAGTCTGCTAACAAATAATATAACCGCAGAGGGCCGCAGAGTTTTTTCGCAGAGTTTCGCAAAGTTATAATTATCTGCGAGTTATCTCTGCGGCCCTTTGCGGTTTCTTTGTGTTCTTTGCGGTT
>CAIQUS010000048.1 GCA_903875045.1 uncultured Bacteroidales bacterium | reverse complement strand
CCCCCGGCCCCTTCCAAGGAAAAGCACCTCAACACCCGGCCCCTTCTCCTGAAGGAGAAGGGGAGAGCCCTCTCCCTGAGGAGAGGGTTGGGTGAGGTGGATTGAAAGCAGGGGTTTTGGCTGGGCTCATTCAGCGGGTGTGTATAATTCTTATCTTTGCAACTTATGATCTCAATTAACAATCTTTCTGTTCAGTTTGGTGGCGAATCGTTATTCGACCATATTTCATTCATTATCAATGATAAGGACCGGATTGGTCTTGTAGGGAAAAATGGTGCAGGAAAATCAACGCTGCTTAAAATCATCAAGGGGCTGCAAAAATCAGATGAAGGTGATGTGATCCTGCCTGATGGTTATTCTGTGGGATATTTGCCACAGGAGATGGAAACGCAAAGCGACCGGACTGTGATGGAGGAGACCATGAATGCTTTCGGTGAAGTGGTTCAATTGGAGCGTTTAATTAACGGGTTTGAAAAGCAGATTGGTGAACGTGAAGATTATGAGTCGGAAAGCTATCACAAACTCATCAGGAAACATTCAGAGGCGCTTGAGCGCTATCATTTGATCGGAGGTCAGGCAATTCATGTTAACATTGAAAAAGTTTTGCTTGGTTTGGGCTTTGAGCGGGAGGAATTTGGCCGGGCAATGGCTACCTTCAGCAGCGGCTGGCAGATGAGGGTGGAAATTGCGAAAATTTTACTTCAGCAACATGATGTTATTTTGCTGGATGAGCCTACCAACCATCTGGACATTGATTCCATCCAGTGGCTGGAAGAATTTCTGGAGAATTATAAAGGCGCAGTTGTCCTGGTGTCGCACGACCGTGCTTTCCTGGATAATGTGACAAAGCGATCAATTGAAATTTCCCTGGGGAAAATTTATGATTACAAAGCCAATTATTCAGAATATGTGCTGATGCGGGAGGAGCGCATGGAGAGCCAGCTTGCAACCCACAACAACCAACAGCGACAGATCCGTCAGATCGAACGGTTTGTGGAAAGGTTCCGATCCAAGGCTACCAAAGCGAAACAGGTGCAATCGCGAATAAAACTTCTTGATAAAATTGATCTGGTAGAGGTTGACATGGTTGATGAATCTGGTATCCGGTTCCGGTTTCCGCCTGCGCCACATTCAGGAAAAATTATCCTGGAAGGCATAAAGCTCTGCAAAGATTACCCGCAAAAACGGGTGCTGAATGACCTGAATTTTTCAGTTATTAAACAAGACCGCATCGCATTTGTTGGTAAGAATGGCGAAGGAAAAACAACCTTGTCGAAAGTTATTACCGGATTGGTCGATCATACCGGTGAGTTGAAATACGGGCATAACGTAGTAATCGGTTACTATGCCCAGAACCAGAGCGATTACCTGGATCCTGAAAAAACGGTATTCAAGACCATCGACGATATTGCCGTCGGCGACATCCGAACCCGGATCAAGGGAATCCTGGGTGGTTTTTTATTCAGTGGCGATGACATTGAAAAGAAGGTTAAGGTGCTATCAGGAGGCGAAAAGTCACGTCTTTCTTTGGCAAAACTGCTTTTAACCCCGGCCAACCTGCTTATTCTCGATGAGCCTACCAACCATCTGGACATGCGATCGAAAGATGTGTTGAAGAGTGCGTTGCTCCAGTACAATGGCACGCTGCTGATCGTTTCGCATGACCGCGATTTTTTGCAGGGCCTGACCAATCGTGTTTTTGAGTTCCGGCATGGAGTCGTAAAAGAGTATATCGGAGATATATATGATTTTCTGGAACAACGCCGCATACAGACATTGAAAGAGCTGGAGTCAACACAAAAAAGTGTTGGAATTTCAACTGAAACCGACCAGGTTTCACAAAATAAAATCAATTGGGAAAAGAAAAAGGAGAATGACAAGGAGATCAGAAAGGTTAAAACACAGATTGGTAAGTGTGAGTCGGAAATTGAACGACTTGAGAATGAATTGAAGATAAAAGAAGGGATGCTTGGTTCACCTGAAAAATTTCAAAAGCAGATCCAGGATGGAAGTTTGTACAAGGAATACGAGTCAGTCAAACTTTCACTCGAACGGGAAATGAAACGATGGGAGGAACTTAGTTATGAGTTGGAGATTATGGAGGGGTAATGGGATTTACGATTTGGGATTTACGATTTACGATTTACGATTTAGGTTATCGTTCCCGGCCAAGCATTTCCTGCATGAGGGCAATGAGTTTATTTGTTATCTCAGGGTTAAATTGAAATGATTTTAGAATTCCCATGGCTTTTTCGTGATGATATTCAATTTCAACGCGGGTTATTTCATCAATTTTTAATTTTCGGTAAATGTGTAAAATCCCTTCCGTTTTTTGTGGGATACCAATTTCCTTGTCAGAATAAAAATTTGTGAGTTGGATCAGGGTATCCCCCTTTGCCAGCTCAAAGGCTTTCAGGAAAAGATAGGTCTTTTTATTTGTGGCAATATCGCCTCCGATGGCTTTCCCAAACTTGCTTGTCTCGCCGAATGCATCGAGAAAATCATCCTGTAACTGGAAGGCTAAACCGAGTTCAATCCCAAATTCGTAAATTTTGTCTGCATCAGCCTGGCTGGCGTTTGCCAGAATGGCGCCAAGTTTCAGGCTGCAAGCTATCAAAACTGCTGTTTTCAGCCTGATCATCAGCATGTAATCGGGGATTGAAACATCTCCCTGGGTTTCAAAATTCATGTCGTATTGCTGTCCTTCGCATACTTTTCGGGCCGTATCGTTGAAAAGGTCGAGCACTTCAGGCAACAAGGCCGGATCTGTTTTTGCAACATACTCATAAGCAATTACAAACATGGTATCACCCGAAAGAATTGCTGTATTGGCATCCCATTTTTGATGTACCGTGGTATTTCCCCGGCGTAAAGGGGCGTTGTCCATGATGTCATCGTGAAGCAAGGTGAAATTGTGGAAGATTTCAACTCCCATGGCCGGATAAACAGCTTTTTCAATATCACCACCAAAGATATCACACGACATCAGCACCAGCAATGGGCGCAAACGTTTGCCACCCATATCGAGGGTGTACTCAATGGGTTGATAAAGCTGAAGCGGTTCCTGATTGAATTTCGTCCCGGAAAATGCTTCACTGATCCGGGTTTGGAGAGATTGTTGGGATTGCATAAAAACTGGTAAACTGGTAAACTGGTAAAGTGGTAAAGTGGTAAAGTGGTAAACTGGTAAAGTGGTAAAGTGGTAAAGTGGTAAAGTGGTAAAGTGGTAAACTGGTAAAGTGGTAAAGTGGTAAACTGGTAAAGTGGTAAACTGGTGACCAGGTGACCAGATAAACTGAATATTTAAAACTTAACACTTAACACTTTCTAATCCGTCAGGTTGATAAGGTATTGCCCATACCCGCTTTTCAACAGTGGTTGAGCTATCTGGATGAGCTGATCACGTGTGATAAATTTCATCCGGTAGGCAATTTCCTCGATACATCCGATTTTGAGTCCCTGGCGGTTTTGAACAACCTCTACAAACTGTGATGCCTGCAGCAGCGATTCAAATGTTCCCGTATCCAACCAGGCAATGCCACGGCTCAATACGCCAACCTTCAGTTTGCCCTTTTCAAGATACCAGCGGTTCACATCGGTAATTTCGTATTCTCCGCGTGCACTGGGTTTCATGTTTTTGGCAACTTCAATAACGGTATTGTCATAAAAGTATAAGCCTGGAACAGCAAAATTCGATTTTGGTTTCACGGGTTTTTCTTCGATGGACAAGGCATTGAAATCATTGTCAAACTCCACAACCCCATATCGTTCCGGGTCATTCACATGGTATGCGAAAACCACGCCGCCGGAAGGATCGTTGTTGTCATGCACCAATTGCGAAAGACCATTGCCAAAGAAGATGTTATCGCCGAGAACCAGCGCGACTTTATCCTTGCCAATGAATGACTCCCCGATCACAAATGCCTGTGCAAGTCCGTTAGGAATAGCTTGTTCTGCATAAGAAAATGAACACCCCAATGATTTTCCATCCCCAAGAAGTAATTTGAAATGGGGCAGGTCGTGTGGGGTTGAAATGATCAGGATCTCATTGATCCCGGCCATCATAAGCACCGACAGCGGATAATAGATCATCGGTTTGTCGTAAATAGGCATGAGCTGTTTGCTCACGGCAAGGGTCAGCGGGTGCAGACGTGTGCCGGCGCCTCCGGCTAAAATAATTCCTTTCATGTGACAGATATTAGAAACAATCAGGTAAAGTTAATAAACAATTGAAACAATTGGTGAAATTAGATGATGGATTTATTTATTTTTCTTTTTTTTCAAAGTCAAAATCCTGTGTATCCAGATCGGCATTATCCTCGAAGATGTCTACCAGGGGTTCTTCAAAGGCTTTGGTGGTACTCCATTTATCCAGGGTCAGTAACATTGCCGGAAGCACGAACATATTGAGTAAACCCGCCACCAGCAGCGTGAAAGAGATCAGAAACCCGAGCGCCTGTGTGCCGCCAAAGGTAGAAAGTACGAAGATCCCAAAGCCGAAAAACAGTACCGTGGATGAATAGATCATGCTGTAACCTGTTTCACGCAGGGCAGAAATCACAGAAGAGGGGATATGATGGCCTGTGTGTTTTAACTGAAGCCGGTATCGTGAAAGGAACTGAATGGAATTATCCACGGAAATCCCAAGGGCAATGCTGAAGATAAGGATCGTGGAGGGTTTGATCGGAATGCCGGTGAAACCCATCAGGGCTGCAGTCATGAGTTGTGGGATCAAATTCGGGATCAGGGAGATCAGGATCATACGCCATGAAGTAAACAGAAAAGCCAGCAATAATGCAATGATCACAACTGCCAGTGCAATGCTCTCCCACAAGTTTCTGATCAGGAAGTTAGTTCCCTTTAAAAAAACCACACTTGTTCCTGTGATGGTGACATTGTATTTTGCCGGACTGAAAATGGAATCGATTGTTGGTTTAAGGCTTTGCTGGATGCTGTCGATCTTTACGGTGCCGACATTGGCCATTTGAACACTGATTCGGGTGACCTGGTATGTTGAGTCGATAAAATTATCAAGAAGCGAACGTTTTTTTGACTTGAAGGATGGAATATAGCCTGCCATGAAAGCCAATTCATTGGAGTTCGGCAGTTCGTAAAACTGAGGATCGCCGGCATAAAAAGCCTGTTTGGCAGTTTTGATGACTTCTACAATCGACAAAGGCTTGGACAATTCCTTATAGGTGCGAAGGGTATCTTGCAAACGATCAATTTTTTTCAGGGTGGCAAGGTTAAGAACTCCCTTTTTCTTCTTTGTGTCAACAACTATTTCAAGGGGCATGATTCCTTTGAAATTCTTTTCAAAGAACATCATATCAGTATAGATTGGATCACGTTTTGAGATATCGTCAACAATGGTTCCGCTAGTTTTCAACCTGAATGCGCCTGCCACGCCAATCACAATGCAAACAGCCATGGTTATATAGATTGGGTTGCGATGATAGGTTACCAGGAACACAGCCTTCTCAATCAATGATTTTGCAACACTTTCCTCGATGTGTTTTGTGTACTTGCTTTCAGGGGGCGGCAGAAAACTGAAGAAGATCGGAACAAGGGTGAGCGAAAGTGCATAAATAACCATGATGCTGATGGCTGCAATTAACCCGAATTCGACAAGCAGTTTGTTGTTGGTGATGGTAAAGGCAGCGAAACCAGCGGCGGTAGCGGCATTGGTAAGGAGATTGGCTGCTCCGATGCGTTGGATCACGCGCGACAATGCTTTGGCCTGGTTGCGGTGAAGACTGTATTCGTAATGATATTTATTCAGGATGAAGATACAGTTTTCGACAGCAATTACAATAACCAGCGGAGGGATGATCGAGGTGAGCATGGTGATTTTATACCCGAAGAGGGCCATGAGGCCTAATGCCCAGAAAACGCTGATGAGCATGATGACCACAGGAAAAATTACTGCTTTGGCCGACCGGAAAAAAATGAAGAGAAATAAGGCACTCACCAGCAGGGCCAGGAAAATGAAGAGTTTCAACTCGTTCTGTAATTTTCGGGCAACCAGTGTGCGGATGTAAGGAAGCCCGGAAAAGTGAACCTCCACTTTCGATTTTTCAGAAAACCGCTCCATGGTATTTCTCACATCATCGATCAGCCGGTCGCGTTCTTTGGAGTCGATGATTTTTTTGTCAAGCGTCAATGCCATCAGGAATGCTGATGTGGATTTGTTGTAAATCAGTTCATTGTAAAATGGCAAACTGTATATCAGTGATTTTATCGAGTCAAGTTTCTGCTGACTGGCAGGCTTGCGCGGTGAGATGGGGATGAATTCGAATTTTTTCAGCGAATCGTTTTTCACCAGGTTATAAAGCCTTGTCACTGAAACAATTTCTGCCACCCCCCGAATCTTTTTTAAGGAATCAGTCAGGTCGTAAACCGCATTGAAATTTGACAGCCGGAAAAAGTTTTGATCGACGATGCCAATGAACATGACTGTTCCGTCCTGGCCAAATTGTTTGATAAACTGATGGTAAACAATGCTTGTGGAATCTTTGGCAGGTAATATACTGGCATTTTCATATTGTATCTTCACATGAAATGCCTCATAGGCCATGAAGCTTGTCATCACCGCAATCACGATCAGAATAGTGATTCGGTTCCTTAAAATCAACTTAACCAGATAATTCCACACAATTTTTGAATTAGGGCGCAAAAGTACAAAAACCTTATTGAAAATTGTGAATCTCTCATACCTTTGTGTGTCGAATATTGCAGGGATGGTAGATTTGTTCACCATTTCACCATTTCGCCTTTTCACCATTTCACCATTTCACCACATGTCAAAGATCCTATTCATCGATTCCGTACATCCGTTGATCCGTGAAGAGTTGACCGGCATGGGCTTTGATTGCGACTTTTTCCCGGAATACGGGCGAAAGGAGTTTTTATCAGTGGTAGCCGGGTATACCGGTATCATCATCCGGAGTAAAATTACCATTGACAAAGAATTTCTTGACAGGGCCAGCCAGTTGAAATTCATCGGCAGGGTAGGGGCCGGGATGGAAAATATTGATGTCGGGTATGCTGAAAGCAAGGGAATCCGGTGTCTCAATTCACCAGAAGGCAACCGGGATGCTGTGGGAGAACACGCACTGGGACTGATTCTCTCACTGTTGAATCATGTTAACCGTGCCGATAAGCAGGTCAGGCAGGGAATATGGATCAGAGAAGGCAATCGTGGCACCGAGATCAAGGGGAAAACAATTGGGATCATCGGGTATGGCAATATGGGGAGTGCGTTTGCCCAGAGACTGAAGGGGTTTGAGGCCAGGGTGATATCCTACGACAAGTATAAATGGAATTACGCTGATGGAAACACCCATGAAGTTTCTTTGGGTGAAATTTTTAAAGAGACCGATATTCTGAGCCTGCATGTTCCCCTTACAGATGAGACCACCCATCTGGTGGATGATGCTTTTCTTCAACGGTTTGAAAAAAAAATATGGTTGATCAATACTGCACGGGGACAAGTTGTAAAAACCAGTGATCTGGTTAAGAATTTGGTTTCAGGCAAAGTAACAGGTGCGGCACTTGACGTTCTGGAATTTGAAGACAAATCCTTTGAACTGCTTTCGGGCAAAATACCGCAGGAACTTGACTACCTTTTGAAAGCTGAAAATGTGATTCTTACACCCCACATTGCTGGCTGGACACATGAATCGAATATAAAACTGGCAAGGGTTCTGGTAGAAAAGATAAGAAAAATTCAGTAATTTTGCGGGCTTAAATCGAAAAAGATATGAAATACGAGCATAAATTATTCCAGGGAAAAACACTGGCAATTCTATCAGGTGGGGGCGATACGCCAGCAATCAACGCAAGCATTGAAGCTATCAGGAACCGCGCATCATTGTTGGGCTATAAGGTTTTTGGTATCCTGCAGGGATGGAAAGGCCTTTTGGGAGATGGAGATGTTGTTGACCTGACCCATCAGCCGTATGACGGATATTATGGAGGCACAGCACTTCGTTCGAGCCGTACAAACCCATTCGCATCAAAAAAGAATCCGGTGAGCCGTGTTCCACAGGTTCTCCGCAATTTGGAACGCTATAAGATTGATGTGCTGGTCACCATCGGGGGCGATGACACCAATGGAGCCGCCAAACGATTGTTTGAAACGGAAGGCATTCCGGTGATCGGTTTTCCGAAAACCATTGACAATGACCTTCGTACACGTACCATTCACCGCTACAATGGAAAAGATATTGAAGCTGTTATGTGTCCGGGATTTCCATCGGCAGCCCAGTCGATGATGGAATTTACCAATAATCTTAAAACTACCGCCGAATCACATTCACGCATTTTAGTGATGGAAGTGATGGGACGCGATGCAGGCTGGCTTACAGGGACTGCCATTTTTGGCGGGGCTTCACTTGGCCTCATTCCTGAGTTTGAGATCACAAAAGAACGCAAAGAGGTCTTTTTTGAGACAGTGAAAGAAGCATACATGCAGTCTAAAAAGCGTTATCTGGTCATTCCGGTATCCGAAGGAACCCGCTGGTTTGATGAGAAAACAGGCAAAGTTGATGTGGTGTATGCCAGTTCAGAGTTGGATGAATACGGCCATCCGAGGTTCGGAGGGGTCAGTGGCGTAATTGCTTCAGAAATCAGCAGCCACCTGGGAGTTGAGGCACGTGCCCAGATATCAGGTTATTATCCCCGCTCAGGGCATTGCCGTCATTATGATCGCCGGTTAACCTCCACCCTGGCGGATAAAGTGGTTGACCTGCTGCTTCGTGAGGAGTATGGTCAGATGCCTGTGATGAAGAAGATCGTGACAAATATGGAACTGGAAGAGTTTAACACGACCTCCATTGACATGGGTGCGGTGGGAAATAAACCATTGTCAGATGATTATTACGATATCAATAAATTTGCCTTTACAGATGCTTACCGGGATTTTCTTGGAAATATTTTAGGCAAACCTGACTGCGAAGATTTCCGGTATGACTTCCCGGTGGTGATCCCTTAAAGTTCTGCGTCACGATTTTTTGCCAGGACTACCTGCAAGGTATGTCTGCTTTTTAATTCCATCAGGATTTTCCTGCCGTTGACCATGCGGTTCACCGCTTCGTCGTTATAATGACGAATGGTAAACAGTTCAACCCCTTCATTGTACCTGGTTTCATAATCCTTTTTCAGATATGCAATTAAAGGATTGACTTTCAGCGGATCTGCATCAACACAAATGGAGAAACTGATGGCGGAGTTTTGCATGACATTCACTTTAACCCTGAAGTTGGCCAGGATCCTGAAAATCTCACTCAGATTTTCTTCAAGGATAAACGAAAAATCACGTGGAGAAACAGATATCAGCATTTGATTCTGCTTCCTGATAAAGATAGGTGTTGTAATTTCCCACTCACGGAGGTTTATGACAGAGGTTCCGGGGAGATTCGGATCCACGAATGATTTTACCCGAAGTACAATGTTGGCATTTTCAAGTGGTTTAATTGTTTTCGGATGGATCACGCTGGCCCCGTAATATGCCAGTTCAATGGCTTCGCGGTAGGAAAGGGTTTCGAGGCAAACCGCATCGGTTATCCATTTTGGGTCGGCATTCATCACACCAGGTACATCTTTCCAGATGGTCAGTTCTTTTGCCTGAAGGCACCATGCAAAAATGGCGGCTGAAAAATCGGAACCTTCACGGCCAAGTGTGGTGGTGTTGTGCAGCGGGTCGCACCCGATAAAACCCTGCGTAAGTGCGATGGCGGCTGGTTTGCGATGATCCCGGAAATAACCCCTGATGTTTTTTTGAATCAACGATTCAGTCGTTTTCCAGTCAACACGGGCATCACGATAGGTTGAATCGGTCCTGATCAAGTCGCGCACATCAAATTGCGTGCATGAACATCCCCGGAAAACAAGGTAATGATGGAGAATTGATGCAGAAATCAACTCTCCGTAGCTTACAATCTGATCGTATTCAAAATCATAATCAAGTGGTGTGGTGGTATAAAGGTGCCCTTTGCGGATATACCCCCGCAACATATTGAACAGCGATTCAACTTCGCCAAAAACCTCATGGTTCTTGTCAGAAAAAAGATCGTCCAGGATTGAAAAATGAAAATCCCAAATCTTTTGATACGAACCGACTATCGCTATCGGATCTTTTTTCATGTAATCATTCAGTAATTGTTCAAGGGCGTTGGTTGTTTTTCCCATAGCGGAAACCACTATCACCAAAGGCCCGGTGTTGAACTTCATAACAATTCCGGCTACATTTTTTATACCGGCCGAACTGTTTACGGCGGCGCCGCCAAATTTGAATACATTGATGTGCATGGCGCAAAAGTAAAGAAAAAGAGAGACTCAATTCGCCGAAAATTCCTAATTTTGTATTCTAAAACCATTCGTTATGAAATTCAAGACCCTTACTGAGTTTATTATTGAACAACAGAGTGAATATCCTCAAGCCTCTGGTGAATTATCCCGTTTGCTCAATGACATCGGAATTGCCGCCAAATTTGTAAACCGTGAAGTAAACCGCGCCGGATTGGGAGAGGTGATGGGCTATGCCGGTGAAGTAAACGTGCAGGGCGAAGATCAGAAGAAACTGGATGTTTACGCCAATGACCAGTTCATTGCTGCCCTGAAATCGGGCGGGCAATGTTGTGCCATTGGTTCAGAGGAAAACGAAGATATTATCATCCTTGACAGTGATATTTCCAAACACGGGAAATATGTAGTGGCCATGGATCCACTTGATGGCTCTTCAAACATCGAGTCGAATGTCTCCATCGGAACGTTGTTTTCTATTTACCGCAGGCGTACCGTCCGCGGATCGGCCACACTCGAGGACTTTATGCAACCAGGACGTAATCTCGTCGCAGCCGGGTACATTATATATGGATCCTCTACGATGCTGGTGTACACCACCGGATACGGTGTAAATGGTTTTACACTCGATCCCTCCGTCGGGTTGTTTATTCTGAGTCACCCAGATATGAAATATCCCGAGGTGGGTGCCATTTACTCCATCAATGAGGCCAATTATTTCTCTTTCCCCGAAGGCGTACGTCAGTACATCCATTATTGCCAGGAAGAGGATAAGACAACTCACCGCCCGTATTCAACAAGATATATTGGTTCGATGGTGGCAGATATTCACCGGAACATGATCCGTGGAGGGGTATTTCTCTATCCTGGCACGGTCAAAAACCGCAGAGGTAAACTGAGATTGCTGTATGAATGCAACCCGGTGGCCTTTTTGGCTGAACAGGCCGGTGGCAAGGCATCCGATGGATTCCGACGCATACTCGACATCCAGCCAACCCAATTGCATGAACGGTCGCCGTTGTTTGTCGGACCAACTTATATGGTTGAAAAGGCCGAACAACTGATGAGAGAACATTCACCCGATTTTAAAATCGGTTAAACGTCGATTGAAGCCTGCCGATCTCTTATCGCTGTTCAAAGAACATCCCCTGGTACAGGAGATTGTAAAGCATTTCCGGGAAACTCGTTTCCGTCTCCACTTAAAAGGCCTTGTTGGCTCTTCACGGTCACTTGTCACCGCAGCTGTTTTTGAAGGAACCACCCAGACCCACCTGGTATTGCTGCCCGACAAGGAAACTGCAGCCTACTTTTTTAATGACCTTCAGCAAATTCTTGGCGACCGGGTATACTATTTCCCATCTTCGTTCAAACGCGGATTTCAAACCGGGGTCAAGGACAACCAGGGTTTGCTTTCACGGACGGAGGTGCTGAACCTGCTCAACAGCCGGACACGGAAATCCATCATTGTCAGCTATCCTGAAGCTATTGCGGAGAAGGTCGTCAATAAAAAATATCTCGAAAAAAACACACTTCAATTGTCGGTGGGGGAGCAGGTCAACATGGATTTCATACTTGACCTGCTGCTGGAGTATGAGTTTGAACGGGCCGATTTTGTGGCAGAGCCTGGTCAGTTCTCACTCCGTGGCGGATTGATCGATGTTTATTCATTCAGCAACGATCATCCTTTCAGGATTGATTTTGCCGGGGACAAAGTGGCTTCCATCCGGTCTTTTGATCCTTCCAGCCAGCTTTCAATCCAGATGTTTCAGGAGATTAGCATCGTGCCAGATATCAGGGTAAATGCCGATAAAAAAATTGCCTACGAATCTATTTTCGCATTTTTACCTGAAAAAGCGGTGATATGGATTGAAGATGCCGGAGCGATGGCCCACCTGCTGGAACAGCAGCCCGATTCCGACCTGCTGGTACATGGCAGCGAATTTCTGAAATCGCTTCTAAATCACACATCCCTTGAATTCGGGCAGCAATTTTATTTTAAAACCGGCCAGCCGGTGGTTTTCGACACGTCGCCACAACCTTCCTTTAATAAGAACTTCGACCTGTTACTTCAGGATATTCACAAAAATTCTGAAAATGGGTACCAGAATTTCCTTCTCGCCGATAATCCCAAACAAGCCGAGCGTCTTCAGAGTATTTTTGAGGATTTAGAGTCAAAACGAACCTCTGATCTCACGATCAATCGTCAATCGTCAATCGTCAATCGTACTTCCTTAAGTGCCACTGTCAACTTCTCCCTCCACGAAGGTTTCCTCGACAAAGACCTGAAAATCGCCTGTTACACCGACCATCAGATTTTTGAGCGTTACCATAAATTCCATCTCCGCGACGGGTATACCGCCAAAGAGGCCCTGACATTGAAAGATCTGTATGATCTCCGCCCCGGCGACTATGTGACCCATATCGATCATGGTGTGGGGCGATTCGACGGGTTGGAAAAGATTATCAATAATGGCAAGGAGCAGGAGGCTATCCGGCTGATTTACAAGAATGAAGATTTGCTGTATGTCAGCATTCATTCACTTCACAGGATCTCAAAATACATTGGCAAGGAGGGAACCGCACCGGTGATGAACCGGCTTGGGTCGGATGTTTGGAACAAGCTGAAAAATAAAACCAAGAGCCGGGTCAAGGATATTGCAAGGGAACTGATCAAGTTGTATGCCGAGCGGCGTGCTGCGCAAGGGCTTGCCTGTGCGCCGGATACCTATCTGCAAACGGAATTGGAAGCTTCATTTATCTATGAAGATACACCAGATCAGATCAAAGCAACCGTTGATGTGAAGAAGGATCTCGAAGAAGCTTATCCGATGGACCGCCTGATTTGCGGTGATGTCGGTTTCGGAAAAACGGAAATTGCCATCCGGGCAGCCTTCAAAGTGGTCACGGAGAGCAAACAGGTTGGTGTTTTAGTTCCTACTACCATCCTTGCTTTACAGCACTACAAAACTTTTGCCGACCGCCTGAAGGCATTTCCCTGTCGTGTTGATTACATCAACCGGTTTAAATCAGCCAAGGAGCAAAAGCAATTGCTGATAGACCTGGAAGATGGTAAAATCGATATTCTGATTGGCACACATCGCCTTCTTAGCAAAGATATTGTGTTTAAAGACCTTGGATTGCTCATCGTTGATGAAGAACAAAAATTCGGTGTCGGGGCCAAAGAGAAGATGAAAATGATGCGGGTGAATGTGGATACACTCACCTTAACTGCCACGCCGATTCCGCGGACTCTGCAATTTTCGCTCATGGGTGCCCGCGACCTTTCCATCATCAATACACCACCGCCAAACCGATACCCGGTTCAAACTGAGATACATCCTTTTGGTGAAGATGTTATCAAAGAGGCCATCACGTATGAAGTTCAGCGGGGCGGACAGGTGTTTTTCGTCACTACCAGGGTGCTGAATATCATGGATATTTCGGTGATGGTTCAACGCATGGTTCCCGGTGTAAAAGTTGCCGTGGCCCATGGCCAGATGGATGGGCACAAACTCGAAAAAGTGATGCTCGATTTCATTGAAGGCGAGTATGATGTTCTGATTGCCACGACCATTATTGAATCGGGCCTCGATATCTCGAATGTGAATACCATCATCATCAACGATGCCCATCATTATGGTTTAAGCGACCTGCATCAGTTACGCGGCAGGGTTGGACGCTCCAATAAAAAAGCATTTTGTTACCTGCTGGCGCCACCCATGTCGACGCTTACCGATGAAGCCCGTAAACGGTTGCGTGCCATTGAAGAGTTTGCCGACCTGGGCAGTGGATTTAACATTGCCATGCGCGACCTCGACATCCGCGGTGCAGGGAATATCCTGGGAGCTGAACAAAGTGGCTTTATCTCGGAAATCGGGTATGAAATGTATCAGAAAATCCTGGATGAGGCGCTGGTTGAATTGAAAGAGACCGACTTCAAAGATTTATATCCGAGCGAGGGGCCGAAAACCTATGTCAGGGACTGTGTGATAGAAACCGATATGGAAATCCTTATTCCGGATTATTACATTTCAAACATTACCGAAAGGCTTAACCTCTACAAAGAACTGGATTCCATTGAAACAGAAGAAAATCTGATGAAATTCATGGAACGGATGATCGACCGTTTCGGACCGATCCCAAAACAGACTGTTTTGTTGCTTCACACCATCAGGCTTCGCTGGCTTGCACGCTCCATAGGTTTTGAAAAACTTGTGTTGCGGAATCAGAGGATGACAGCCTATTTCATTAACAATCCTGAGTCGGGCTATTTTCAGTCCGACCAGTTTACCGCCATCCTGGAATACCTGAAGCATAATCCGTCGAAGTGCAAAATGACGGAGGAAAGAAACAAATTATTTATGACATTCCCTGATGTGCCGGGGATTAGCGAAGCCCTTGTAAGATTGGAACCATTCCAAATATTAAAAGTTACTAACATTTAACGATTCCTCACCCCCGCCTGCCCTTACTTTTCTTAATTTTGTTCCTCAATTTAGGATAATAACCCCTTAAACCAAAAATATGAAAAAACTTGTACTCTTTGTAACCGCCCTGTTATCTGCAGGTGCAATTTTCGCCCAAACCGATTGTTCCGACATCTTCATGTCGGAGTATGTGGAAGGCTGGTATAATAACAAAGCCCTTGAGCTTTACAATCCAACGAATGCACCCATCACCTTAGATAATGCCTATCAGCTCATCCGTTGGTCGAATGGTAGTTCAACATCCAATTCCGATCCGCTCTATGTTTTGCCATTGGTTGGTACCATTGCCCCTTATCAGGTACTGGTAATGGTTCAGGATACCACCAAACCCGGCCAGGACACGATGGTAGCGCCCGCCCTTCGTAAAAAAGCCACCTGGTGTGCCCCTTATGATTATGGTGGCACAACCCCGGGAGGTAATGTGGTTTTCTGGAACGGAGATGATGCTGTTTCACTTCAGAAAAAACAACCCAATGGCAGTTGGAAAGACATCGACATTTTTGGCGAAATTGGTGTCAGGCCTTTGGATTGGCAACTTGGAACCACCGGAGCCTGGACGAATACAAAACCCTATTGGCGTGGAACCGGTACTTACCTTACCAAAGATCAGACCCTGATTCGCAAACATAATGTTAAACATGGTATCGACAGGGTAGCCATGAGCCATTACGGAGATTCCCTTACTGGTATTTATGCCAACAGTTTTAACGCTTTTGCAGAATATGATTCAATGCCTGTCAACTACTTTGACAGTTTAGGACAACATCATTGTGATTGCAAAACTTCTTCCGGAATTGTGAAACTGACGAATAATCAAAATGTAGATATTTTGCCTAATCCGGTAACAAATAACCAGTTTGTGGTGAAAACTGTATTGCCGGTATCAGTGGTTGAGGTCCTT
Organism: uncultured Bacteroidales bacterium; assembly: GCA_903875045.1. Taxonomy (GTDB): domain Bacteria; phylum Bacteroidota; class Bacteroidia; order Bacteroidales; family FEN-979; genus CAIVAT01. Next base: position 30,743 of record CAIQUS010000048.1, on the reverse strand, counting down.
TCCATTGTTGGACAATCAGTTTATTTCCGCGAGTATGGTTCCCCGCAGCGGGATATCCGGGTATTGCTGAATACACTTCCGGATGGGGTTTACTTTGTTAAGGTAACATTTAATGACAATCAATCGGTGATTAAAAAAATCATCATTCAATAATTGTAAAGACATAAGAGATCCTGTCTGTTTCAGATAGGGATCCATCCCGTTTGTACGATAACAGAGACGTGGCATGCCACGTCTCTTCCGTACAAGATACCACGCTTCAAACATCCGAATTATCTAATCCCTGGAATTATGACGAAATATTTTACACTTTTATTCCTTCTTTTCTCCTTGCCTTTCACTCTTTTTGCACAGAAAAACATGATCAGGGGTGTTGTTACCGATGCCAATTCTGGCGAATCCCTGATTGGTGCCACAATCCTCTACAGCGAAGGAAAGGGAGTCGTAAGCGATATGGATGGACGTTATTACCTGAAAGTTGAACCCGGAACCTACCACCTTAAAGTTTCTTATGTTGGATATTTGCCTCAGGAAATCGATGTGGTTGTTGCCAAAGGCGAGATTACCCAGAACTTCGCACTTAAAACGCCAACTTTGACAGAGGTTGAAGTTGTAGGTGATATTGCAAAAGCCCGTGAAACACCTGTGGCATTTTCAACTGTCAGACCAATTCAACTACAGGAGGAATTGGCGAGTCGTGATATTCCGATGATCCTCAATAAAACTCCGGGGGTTTATGCCACCAGGGTAGGCGGCGGTGACGGCGATGCCCGTATAAACGTTCGCGGATTCAGTCAGCGAAATCTTGCCGTTATGATCGATGGAATTCCCGTGAATGATATGGAAAATGGATGGGTATACTGGTCCAACTGGTTCGGATTGGATGCCGTGACCCGTAACATTCAGGTGCAGCGCGGCCTTGGCGCCTCCAAGCTGGCCTTACCTTCTGTAGGTGGAACGATGAACATTGTGACCAAAGGCATCGATGCAAATCCGGGTGCCAGCCTCAAGCAGGAAGTTGGCAGCGATGGCTATCTGCGCACATCCCTCGGACTTACTACAGGACAGATGAAATACGGTTGGGGCATTACCATTGCCGGATCCTACAAACAAGGCAATGGCTGGGTTGACAACACCTGGACAAAAGGCTGGTTCGGATATGTTCGCATTGATAAAAAACTTGGTAAACACACACTGACTTTTTCGGCAATGGGAGCACCCCAGCAACATGCCCAGCGTACCTATATGAAATCGATTGCAACCTTTGACAGAAATTATGCGGGAAAATTGGGTGTTGATACTTCAAAAACCAGTAAAAGTCCTACAAAAACCTGGGGTTTGCGGTATAACTCGAATTGGGGCTATCTGAACCGGTGGACAGAAACTGATACCGAGGGCAATCCTGTTTATACAGGTAGTACAGAGAAACTTTCACAATCCAAGAATTTTTATTTCAAACCCCAGATCAGCCTGCGTGATTTCTGGCGGATCAACGAGAAGTTCTATTTGTCGACCATTCTGTATACCTCGTTTGGCAGCGGGGGAGGAACCGGAACATTTACCTGCGATAAAAACGGGACTCCGGGTGGTTCAACCCCGCCGCTTGATACACTCAACGGTCAGGTGAACTTCCAGACCTATTATGATGCCAACAGGTTAGATTCCCTGATGAAACCAAAAGGACTTTCAACCGGCATCCTTCGCAGCAGCGTGAACAACCATTACTGGTACGGACTTTTATCAACATTCACCTGGGAGATCAATTCAGAGTGGACCTTTTCAGGAGGAATTGATGCCCGGACCTATCGTGGCGAACATTATGGTGAGGTTTATGATCTTCTCGGAGGTGATTTTTTTCTCAACAATTCCAATAAGAACAGATTATTTTCAACCCATTTGTACGAGGGCGATAAGATTTACTATAACAATGATGCAAAAGTCCGCTGGGGCGGAATATTCGCCCAGGTTGAGTGGAAAAAGGATAAGTGGTCTGCATTCCTGAATCTTACCACCTCACTCAGCGCTTACCAGCGGGTGGATTACTTTAGAAAAAAAGATCTGATCCTCGATGGCCAGAAATTTGCCGAAGCAGTCGGGTATGGCGATATTTTCTATTACAACGGTACCAGCCATTTAACGTATACACTTGACGACAAGGGGACTTATGTGTCGAATGATACTGCTTTCGTCATTAAGCAGAATGACAGTGTCCTTTATATCGTGGGCCCTGCACAGTACACGTATAATTCTTCCGAGGCATTTTATACTCGTACCAAATGGAAGTTGTTCCCGGGATTTACCATAAAGGGAGGTGCAAATTATAACCTCAATACCAGAAACAATGTTTACCTTAACCTGGGTTATCTGTCAAAAGCGCCTAGATTCAGCAATGTTTTCAACAACAGCAATCAGGAGGTCCTCGACGCGAAAAATGAAATTGTCATGGCGCTCGAACTTGGTTACAGTTATAATTCCAAACATGTTTCACTCAATGTCAATGGTTATCTTACCAAATGGAACAACCGGCCCCTTGATGCGACACCAACCTATACAGACAAGCAAACGGATATTTCTTACCCATATAATATCAATGGTATCAATGCCTTTCACAAAGGGATTGAAATTGAATTCGGATGGAAGCCGATCCCATCCCTGCAATGGGACCAGGTGCTTTCGTGGGGTGACTGGCGATGGACATCAGGGGGACATTCATATATATTCTCCCCATCAGGTGAATTGGTCGACAGCATCGACTTCAATGCGACGGGAGTTCACGTAGGTGATGCAGCACAATTCCAGTTTATGGAAAGTTTGCGTTGGGAAATTATCAAATATCTTTATATTTCCGGGAGTTTTACCCTTTTTGCAAAAAACTATGCTCAAATGGATCCGGCATCCTTAAGTGCAAAAATTAATCCGAATTATCTGGATGAAAATGGAAACCCAAGGGATTCCTGGCAGCTTCCGGTGTACTATCTGGTGGATGTAAATGCCGGCTACCGGTTTACTTTTAGCCGGTTTAAGCTGGACTTACGTGCCTCTGTTTTAAATTTACTTGACCGGGTTTATATTTCGGATGCCCAAAACAACGATTCCTACTCTACCAAGACCATGGATTTTGATGCAGCATCCGCGGGGGTTTACTTTGGTATTGGAAGAACATTCAACGCATCAATCGCATTAAGTTTTTAACCAATGAACCACAAAAACCCTTTCACCAGTCACGTGTCATGTGTCACCCATCACCCGTTCACCATTAATCCATCATGAAACACCTTAAAAAATGAAAAAAATACTATTATCAATTTTATGTTTGACCATACTGGGAGTTCAAGGCTTTTCCCAAGCCAATATTGCAGCGGCGAGAGCTATGCCATTGGGTTCAACTGTAACCATCCGAGGTATCGCAACCAATGGTCCTGAGCTGGGTATCATCCGTTATATCCAGGATGGAACTGCGGGAATTGCTGCCTACGGTGGCGCAATGAGCGGGGTTGAACGCGGTGATTCTGTGGTTGTTGTCGGGGTTACCAAGAATTATAATTTTCTGCTCGAATTAGACCCGGTCAGTTCAGTCAATGCCATCGCGCTTAAACCACTGCCTGCCCCGATCGTTATCACCCCAGGGCAAATGAAGGAGCAATACGAAGCCATGCTGCTTAGAATGGTTGATGTCACCTTTGCCAATGCCGGTGGTGTTTTTTCAGGCAACACCAATTATAATGTTACAGCCAACGGTCAAACCTGCCAGGTTCGGGTAAACACCCTTTCGAATCTTGTGGGCCAGATTATCCCTGCCGACAAAGTGACCATTACCGGTCTATGCTCGCAGTTTCATTATACCGATCCAAATGCAGGATATCAGCTTTTGCTCAGGGATAAAAATGACATCCTCAGTGAAAGTTCGATTTTATTCACAACGCCTCTGGCCGTTTCAAATATTGCCACCAATTCATTTTCCCTGGGATGGAATACCAACATTGCCGGAACCACCGAACTTCATTATGGACTCACCCCATCGTTAGAGCTTGGTCATCTTAGTACAGCAGGCACAGGAACAGCCCATTCGATCAACATTTCCGGACTGAGCCCTTCGGATTTGGTTTATGTACAAGCCTTTTCAGTGGCAGGATCTGATACCGGGTTCTCCGGCCTTAAAACATTTATCACACAGTCAACTTCCTCAGGAACTATCAAAACATATTTTACCCGACCGGTTGATACAACTGTTGCCACAGGCCCCAAAGCCATTCAGATTTACCGTGCGGTGGATGATACCTGTATTGCCTATATAAACCGGGCTAAGCAAACAATCGACCTTGCAATTTACAACTTCAATGTGGAAGGGATCAGTAATATTGCAGGCGCACTTAATTCAGCTTTTACCAGAGGTGTTGTTGTACGGGTTGTGACTTGTGCCAGTACGACTAATTCTGCCATGAATGACTTGAATCCTGGCATTAAGATTATGTCACGACCAGTAACGGCTGGTATTATGCATAACAAATTTATGGTCATCGATGGGAAATCCACCAATCCGAACGATCCGATCGTATGGACAGGCTCGTGCAACTGGACAGACCAGAATATCAATACAGATGCCAACAATGTGCTTTTTATCCAGGATGCCAGTTTGGCGAAAGTTTATAACATTGAGTTCAACGAAATGTTCGGATCAACCACTGCCACACCAAATATGGCCAATGCCAAATTCGGAGGGGCAAAATCAGATAATACACCCCATGAATTGATTATTGGTGGCAAGAGGGTTGAAGTTTTTTTCAGTCCGAGCGATGGAGTTAATCAACAAATCATCAATCATATCGGTACAGCAAACAGTGATATAGAAATCGGAACAATGTTGATCACCCGGAAGGTAATCAGCGATGCGATCATCGCACGTAAAAATGCAGGTGTCACCTCAAAGGTGATCATTTCAAACCGGGCAACCTCTGATGTGAACGTTGTGGCTGATCTCGGAACTGCATTGGGCAATTATTTCAGAGAGTATCACGAACAGGGAATGCTGCATAGTAAAGCCATGATCATCGACCAGTCGAACCTGGCTTCCGATCCGTTTGTATGGACTGGCTCCCATAACTGGAGCGATGCTGCCAATGTGAACAATGATGAAAACTCGATCGTGATCCATGATGGCCAGGTAGCAAATTTGTTTTATCAGGAATTCAAGAAACGATTTGATTTAGCCATACCTGTCAGTGATCATCCTGTTTTAGACCTGGGCCCTGATACAGCTGTTTTCGCCGGGGATACTGTTACCCTCGATGCCAGACAATTCGACTCCTACGTGTGGTCAACAGGTGACCTGACGCAGATTATCAAAGTAGATTCGTCCGGTACAGGACATGGCGTGAAGAAAATATATTGCCGGGTTGCAAACCAATATGGGAACCAGTCCGATACAATTAGAATAACCTTTAAATACGGGATCGGGATTGAAGAGCAGAATTCATTGGTTTCGAGGTTTAATGTATATCCGAATCCAACCACCGGCAATTTCACGATCGGTTTTACAGCAAAAGGAATGGTGCCGGTTTCATTTGAGTTGATGACCTTTGACGGAAGAGTGGTTTGGCAATCGCAATCAACAACGCTGCCCGGGAAAAATTCGGTACAGGTCAATGATATAAAGGTTCCTTCCGGGCTGTACATGGTCCGGATGAAAACCCCTGAAGGAGACCTGGGGAGAAAATTGATCGTGAAATAAGTGCACACAGGGGCTTGGTACAATACCAGGCCCCATTTTTCGTTAATTCAGATTATAATTATTCACACTTTAACATTTTGGTTGTGTCAGATTGCCTGGTAATCATACCTACCTACAATGAGAAGGATAACATCGAACGTATCGTACGAAAGGTGTTTTCACTGCCGAAAGAATTTGATCTGCTCATTGTGGAAGACAATTCACCCGATGGTACAGCAGCCATCGTTAAATCACTCATGACCGTCTTCCCAAACCGGCTTTTTATCGAAGAGCGAAAAGGAAAATTAGGCTTGGGTACCGCTTATATCCATGGTTTTAAATGGGCGTTGAAACACCAATACGATTTCATATTTGAAATGGATGCCGATTTTTCACATAATCCTGAAGATCTGCTTAAACTATATGATTCGGCAAAAAACCACAACGGAGACCTTGTCATTGGTTCGCGTTACATCACCGGGGTGAATGTGGTGAACTGGCCCATGGGCAGAGTGCTGATGTCGTATGTGGCATCAATTTATGTGCGTTTTGTTACCCGCATGAAGGTAATGGACACCACGGCCGGCTTTAAGTGTTATGCCCGTAAAGTACTTGAAACCATTGATCTGGATAAGGTTCGGTTTACAGGCTATGCCTTTCAGATTGAAATGAAATATACAGCATGGAAACTGGGATTCAACATCGTTGAGGTTCCTATTATCTTTACCGATCGCACCATGGGTGAATCAAAAATGAGTAAGGGTATCTTTAAAGAAGCCGTGCTGGGCGTGATCAGTCTTCGCTGGAGAAGTTTGATTAAAAAGCACAAGCCCCGCCGGGCCTGACCCCGCACCACTACGGATACCTCAGGTGCCACCCTGCGATTCAGCAACCATCGGCTTAATCAGAATTTATTAACATCTTAACGGTGAATATTAACCATAAACCTGCAGGGAGTAAGGTTTTTAAGAAATGAATAATTCATTTTATATCCATAATGCACTGATCGTTAATGAAGGCGAACGGTTTTCCGGGGGCATATTTCTGAGCAATGGTTTGATTTCCGAAATATTTAAAGGAAATGCACCTGCCAGTTTTTCAATGCCGGCCGGAACAAGCATCATTGACGCGAAGCAAAAATATCTGCTTCCCGGTGTCATCGATGATCATGTCCATTTTCGTGAACCGGGTTTAACCGAAAAAGGTGATATCTTCACCGAGAGCAGGGCTGCCGTGGCAGGAGGTGTTACTTCTTACATGGAGATGCCCAATACCAGACCCAATGCAACAACTCTTGAAATTCTTGAAGAGAAATTTTTTCTGGCTTCGCAGAAATCACTGGCCAATTACTCATTCTTTCTGGGAGCAACAAATACCAATATTTCTGAAATTGAACAGGCAGATCCGGCTAAAATTTGCGGGGTAAAGCTTTTTATGGGCGCTTCTACCGGTAACATGCTGGTGGATGACCCCGAGGCATTGCAGGATATCTTTGCGAAATCTCCATTGCTAATTGCTGTGCATGCAGAGGAGGAATCGATCATTCAGCATAACCTTAGGGAGTTTACGGCAATATATGGGGAGGATATCCCGGCTTCATCTCATCCGATGATCCGCACAGAAGAGGCCTGTATCCGCTCTTCTGAAAAAGCAGTGGCTCTGGCAATAAAGAATAATTCACGACTTCATCTCGCCCATTTATCAACGGCCAGGGAACTTGAACTGTTGCAGAATGACCGACCCCTGTCAGAGAAAAGAATCACGGGTGAAGTTTGTATACACCATCTTTGGTTCGATGACCGCGATTATCAGGATCTTGGTGCCAGCATCAAATGGAATCCGGCCATCAAAGCTTCAATGGATCGGGAAGGGCTGTTTGCAGGCCTTCTGAACAATAAAATTGACATCATCGCTACCGATCATGCTCCGCACCTTAAAGGGGAGAAGAACAATTCATACACCAGTTGTCCTTCCGGGGGGCCGCTCATTCAGCATTCACTGGTTGCCATGTTTGGGTTTTTCCAGCTTGGAAAGATTTCTGTGGAAACGATTGTTGAAAAAATGTGCCATGCACCGGCAATCCTTTACCACATCAACAACCGGGGCTTTATCCGCAAAGGCTATGCTGCTGATTTGGTGCTGGTTGATCCTGATGATCCCTGGACGGTTGCCACAGAAAATATCTTATATAAATGCGGGTGGTCACCGTTTGAAGGCGTGACTTTTAAATCGCGTGTTACGCATACCTGGGTGAATGGGAACCTGGTATACGACCAGGGAAAATTTGATGTCACACAGAAAGGGGAGAGGTTGGGTTTTGAGGTACCTCAACCCCCGGGATGAATAGCACCTCTACCCCCAACCCCTTCTCCTCAAGGAGAAGGGGAGAGCCCTCTCCCTGAGGAGCGGGTTGGGTGAGGTGAGTTGAACAATGGTCAGATATTTATTAACCCTTACTTTAAGGGAAGGGTAAAAAGTTTAGAACATGAAAACAAAATTACTCATTCTTGCATGTCTCATTCTCAGTCTGGCCTCATGCCGGTTTGAAAACAAAGTAATTGAAGAAACCTATCCAGATGGTTCTACCAAGCGCTTGTGTGTTTACCTGGGCAAGGGACAAGGTCGTGAACTGCTCAAAGAAACGACTTACTATCCCAATAAACAGCCTCAAATGGAGGGAACCTATAAAGATAATAAACGGGATGGCAAATGGACTTACTGGTACGAAAATGGGAAACTATGGAGTGAGGGGATGTTTGTAAAAGGTAAATCAGATGGCAAAAGAACGACCTATTTTGAGAACGGCAAAGTGCGGTACGATGGGTTTTACAAAGAAGACATGCGGGTTGGCAAATGGCGGTTCTTTGACGAAAGCGGACGTTTGCTGAAAGAATTGGACTACTCTGCCCCGACAAACGAAACAAAACACTAATCACTTACCTGTCACCCGTCATTTTTCATTTGTAACTTGTCACTTGTCACATCCGCCCAACACTAAAAATTCACCACAATATACACCGGCAGATGATCACTATACCCCCCGTAATACTCTGTTGAACCTGCAGTGCGGTTGGGCACCATCACCCCGGCTTTGTTTTTATACAGAAGCCAGTCTGGTTTGAAGATATAAGCATAAGGCGGCAGGATCACGGCCCCTTTCCCGGGTTTTTTCACCAGAAGATTTCCTGCAACAACAAACTGATCGAACAAATCCCAGTCTTTATAGTAAAGGGTCCCTTCTCCCTGGGTGTATCGGTCATACATCAGGTTGTAAAGTCCGGTGGGTTTAATGGCACCCTCTGGCTTCATGGCACCGAGTGTTTCCGAAAGACTTTTATTGCCCGGTTCATCGTTGAAATCACCCATCATCACGATATTGGCTTTCGGATTAGCGGCAAGCAGTGAATCAGCAAGATGTTTTAAATTGGTGGCATTTTCGATGCGTTGTGATTCGGTTTCGCTTGCGCCCCCTGTACGTGACTTCCAATGGTTTACGAAGATATGAAAAGTGTCCTTTTTTGCATCAGCAAGCCTGACATAGAGCACACAACGGGTTTGAAAGGATTGAGCCGAGGGAATGGCTTTGTGGCCGATATATTTCATGATACCCTTTCTGAAGATCAACGCAACATCAATCCCCCTCGGATCGCTGCCTTCTTCAAGAATGGCCTGGTAGTTCCCATTTTTTAACCGTGTTTTTGTGATAAGATCCTTTAAGACCGTGATGTTCTCTACCTCTGCCAGCCCGACAACAGCCGGCAGATTGGTACTGTCCATCGCAACAATTGCCCGCGCAATGCTTTTAAGCTTGCTGTTAAAACGCTCACTGGTCCAAGCAACCTTTGAATTGGGTAAAAAACTTTCATCGCTTTTATTCGGATCATCGATGGTGTCGAACAAGTTTTCTGTATTATAAAAGACAATTTTAAATTGGTTCTCTTTGCTTTTCTGAGCATGAATCCCCGATAGAATCAGGAGCATTATGATGATAAACAGATAGATAGAGCGCATATTTTGGTGTTTTAAATACCTCACCCCCCGACCCCCTCTCCTCAAGGAGAGGGGGAGGAGTGAATAGCTGAATTTGAGTGATTTTTTTTACAAAGATCAAAAAAAAAGGGGTATCTCTGACGAGAACCCCTTTTAATTCGTTGGGTTTTGGTTAATCAACTACGATAACCAGATATTTTGAATTTGACCAGAAGGCTTTGTAATCGAGAATTTGCAGGGCCTGGATCACTTTTTTGTCGCCGGTGAACTTGTATGCACTGGTTGGGTGGCTCGAAATAATCTTGGCTTTTTTGCTGAGGATTGAAATCTCGGTAACCTTGCGGATGTCGATTTTTGTAAAGAGTTCCTTGTTGAAATCAGAGAGAATCTCACCACTCTTGATCACCCCGTTTTTCTTCAGCTCTTTGTTCGTGCCAATCACGTAGTAGGCAGTATTCAGCGCTTCATCCTGTGATGCAATCGTTTGTGACTGGTTGTTGATCTGCGAGCCCTGATCTTTTACCGTGCGTGATAAGGTGTCGATTTTCAGATTCGCCATTTCAAAGGAAGTGTTCAGCTTTGAAAGTTTATTGCGCAGATCTTCAATCTGTGAAGCTTTATCAGCGAGATCCTTGTTTAGCCGCTCAACCATTTTATTGAGTTCGTCGACCTTCAGGCTTGAGTTTTTCAGTTTTTTCGAAAGGGCACTGATCGTCTCTTTGTTTTTTTGCATCAAACCATAGATGGTCTGAATGTCATTCTTGATCTGATCCTTGGCCGAAAGTTTCAATTCGCCGCCACGGTCAGTAGTAAGGTTGATGATGTTTTCTTTCTGTTTAATGGTATCCAGTGTTCCCTGGATGTCGTTGATGGAGCGGATGAATTCGTTGATCGCTTCATCTTTTTGCATGGTTTGGCTCATCAGACTGTCAGTCTTGGATTGTAATTCCAGGGCTTTTTTCTCAGCCTCACGGCCACAGGCAAAAAACACCGGGATCAATAACAGCAAAAAATACTTTCTCATTTGATTTGGTTTTATAATTTGGTGCAAAATTACGAATAAAATCAGAAATATATCACAAACAAATTTCACCACAAAGATGCAGTCATTTATTCTCCAAACTGTTATTCTCAAAGCGGGATAAAATAGTACATTATTCAAAAAATCCAAGTTGCAAATCCCAAACTCCAAATCCCAGGGGAAGAAATAAAGAGCTTTGGTTTAACAACTTTAAATGCGGAATTTGGAATTTGAGTCTTGGAATTTGGAATTTGGAATTTATCTTGAGTCGGCCGTTGAAAAAGAATATGAGCGGATTCTGTTAACTAACCTTAACTTTGCTGAAAATTAAACACATGACCAATTCAGTCAAAATTATTCTGAAACCGGGGAAAGAGTCGGCGGTTGCACGTTTTCATCCCTGGATTTTTTCCGGTGCAATTGATCAAACTGAAGGTGCTCCACGCGAAGGCGATATTGTTGAAGTATTGAGTGCGCGAAAGGAATTTCTGGCATTGGGGCACTATCTGCCTGGATCCATCGCGGTGAAAATATTTTCATTTGAAGCTGTTGAAGTCAATGACGATTTCTGGAAATCGAAGATAAAAACAGCTTACCAGTTCAGGGTAAGACTTGGACTTACAAAAGGCTCCATCGCCAATGCATACCGTCTGGTGTTTTCCGAAGGTGATCTGTTGCCCGGCCTCATCATCGACTATTACAACGGCGTTGCAGTTATCCAGGCCCATTCTATTGGTATGCACCGGCTGCTGCCTGTTTTCACAGAAGTTTTGCGGGAAGTTTATGGTGAAAATCTCATTGCGGTATACGATAAGAGTTCAGAGACGATGGAAAAGTCAAAACTTATCACCCGTAATTCCAAACTTTTCCTGAAAACCGACAATCCGGATCGCCAGGCATCGGTCAGTTCAGCTGCCCCTTCGTCCACCCGCCCACTTGCCCACCCGTCCACCACATCTCCCGATCACTTTCTCATCGGCACCTCCGGTCCGGTCGAAATCGAGGAAACGGGACATCGTTTTCTGGTCGATTTCATGCACGGACAAAAGACCGGTTTTTTTCTTGACCAACGCGGCAACCGGATGTTCGCACAATTTTATGCCAAAGGAAAATCGGTGCTGAATGCATTTTGCTATTCAGGTGCATTTTCTGTGTATGCACTGAAAGGAGGGGCAACCAGGGTTCATTCCATCGATAGTTCCAGACAGGCCATCGAATGGACAGATGAGAATATCAGGCTGAATGGATGCGATGAGTCCAAACATCGGTCGGAAGTGGCGGACGTCAAGCGGTTTCTGGTTGAAACGCGCGAGAAATACGATATGATCATCCTCGATCCGCCGGCCTTTGCCAAAACGCACCATGTAACGAACAATGCACTACATGCGTATGTTCACATCAACGCAGAAGCGATGAAACGGTTGAAGCCGGGGGGTGTTTTATTTACGTTTTCGTGTTCACAACCGATTTCGCGGGAGATGTTCCGTTCGGCCATTCAATCAGCGGCCATTGAAACCGGGCGACAGGTGAGGCTTTTGCATCAGCTTTCACAAGGCCCGGATCATCCGGTCGACATTTGTCATCCGGAAGGAGAATACCTGAAAGGATTGATACTGGCTGTGGAATAGAAGAAATTACGAATTACGAATTACGAATTACGAATTACGAATTACGAATTACGAATTACGAATTACGAATTACGATTTTTGTACTATCAATTTTTTAACCAGGATGGATGAATCGGTTTTGATTTTTACCAGGTAAGTGCCGGGAGGCAAAGAAGGCAGGGCGATGTGAATGGATTTCTGGTGGTTATAGTCAGAGGAGAAGACTTTTTTTCCAAGGATCGAATAAATTTGTATGCTGACTAAATTTTCTGAGCATGGAAATTGAATTTGAACAGAACCGTGGCATGGGTTCGGAAAAATTTCGATCGCAAATGCCTCTGGTTGCATCCCTTTCTCCATTCCTGTAATGATACCCCCTTTTGTCGTTTTCAGAATCGTGCCGCTGTTTCCAACAACAAACCCGGTGTCAGCATGGGTGAAATACATGGCAGAAAGTCTGTTACCGGTTATTTTCGGGTATACATCGGCCCATGTTGTGCCGCCATCGGTTGTTTTCAGCATGACCCTGTCGTAGCTGGAAAAGGCATAGCCTGTAAGCGGATCCGTGAAGAAGAGTGAATTGATGACATCATCCAGCCAGTAAATTAAATTCCAGGTGGAACCGGCATCGGTGGTTTTAAAAATCTCATTGGCTCCGGCCACATAACCTGTTTCAGGACTGGTAAAAAAGAGCGCCCATAAATTTCTCGAGGTTCCTGAAACCAGCGGGACCCAGGAAAGACCACCATCCGTGGTTTTCATGATCACACCATGATCGGCACATAAATACCCGGTTTCTGCATTGGTAAAATACATGGAATGAAAGAAAATCAGAGGCAGTGTGGCCAAAATGGACCAGGATTGCCCTGCATCGGTGGTTTTCAGGATACGATTCTGTGTATACCAATTATCTAATAAAACATAGCCATGGCTAGCATCAGGAAACTGAATGGAGACGATATTGTTGCTTGTGCCGGTAATCAGGCAGCTCCAGTTGCTCCCGCCATTGGTTGTTTTCATGATGGTGCCATACTGGCCTCCAAAATATCCCGTGCTGGTATCGGTAAAACAAATAGCGCTGATCCAGGCATTGGTGGGAACCGGAAATGGTGCCCATGTATTCCCGGCATCCAATGTTTTAAAGACCTTCCCGTAATTTCCTGAAGTAAAACCAAGGGAAGAGGAAGGGAAGTACACCGTCCTGAGATCTTCGGTCGTGACATTGACAGACAGTGAAATCCAGGTAGATCCTCCATTGGTTGTTTTAAGTGTCAAACCATATTCCCCAACTGCAATCCAAGTGTTCTCATTCAATGAATAGATGGCATATAAGGGACGGAGCGTGCCGGAGGTTTGAACAAACCAATTGTTCCCTCCGTTTGAGGTTTTCAGAATGGTTCCGGAATCCCCGCAAGCAAATCCAAGGTCATTGTTGAGGAAATGAATTGAATGCAGGTTCTGCGTTGTTCCTGTTGACAATATGCTCCATGTCGTCCCCGAATTGGTGGTTTTGCAAATCGTTCCGGATCCGCCGGCATGGTATCCTGTGATTGGATTTGGAAAAGAAAACCCGCCAAAATTGCCATGGATGTTCTGCTGGGTGTTTGCCCAGATCGCGCCACCATCATTGGTCTGGTAAATGGCATCTGCAGTCGCCATGCAGCCATGCGTCGCATCTGTAAACCAAACACTGAAACTGCCATACGGGCCAATGGATGCCCAGTTCAAACCTCCGTTGGCGCTTTTATACAGCTGATGATCTCCAATTACATAACCTGTTTGTTCATCTGGGAAACAGATGTCGGAATAACCAGTCACCGGGGCGTTTCCAATGTTGGTCCATGTTACGCCGCCATTGGTTGTTTTGAGGGTCAGTTTCTCACTGCTCACAACGTATCCGACAGATTCTGAAATAAATGAAAGTGCGCTCAGAGATTTATAAGTACCCGATTCCAGACGGTTCCAGTTGGCTCCGCCATCAATGGTTTTAATGATCGTTCCCCCATCGCCGGCAGCGAATCCGGTGCTGTCATTCACGAATTGCAGGTCATGCAGCGTATGTCCCTGAGGCGTTGGATTTACCCATTTCCACTGGCAATAGATCGAATGAACAGGAATGAAATTGACCAGGATGATGATCCATAGTCTGACCAGAAAATTTTTCATCTTACGCCGTGACTCTTTGACTAAAAAACAAAAAACAAAAAACAAACCTCATTACCTGTCATTAATGTGAATCAAGGATTGAATTTTCAAACCCGAAGGGTTGACATTTTTATAGAATCAGGCCATGCAAAGCATCGTAAACCACGAAGTGGTGACATTATAATGCCATGCCTTCGGCATTCGTTGTGGTTTTTGACATTAATTTGCTATAAAAATATCATGCCTTCGGCATTTGATTATTAATAATTCCAACCCATGATTCGCATTATTAACCAAATATCTAGTAAATTTACAACATATCTGCCATCGAATCAATGAAATTTAAAATATCAGGTTCAATTTGCCTTTTGATCCTTTTACCGTTGTGGTTATCGGCGCAATGGTATTGGCAAAATCCTTACATGGATGGCTTTACATTCAACGATGTAACGCTGGTCACCCCGGCCATCGGCTGGGCTGTTGGAGAAAAAGGGTTAATTGTGAAAACGACAAACGGTGGAAGTACCTGGGAAAAACAGCAAATCGGGACGCTGGTTACGCTTTCGGACGTTTGTTTCACGGATATATATACTGGCTGGGTGGTTGGAGACCTGGGTACCATTCTGCATACCGACGATGGGGGCGAAACCTGGAATGTGCAGCAGCACACCACCAATTTTTATCTCAATGGGGTATCCTTTTCCGATTCAATGCATGGTGTTGCTGTTGGCGTGGGAGGAACAATACTAAAAACCTCTGATGGAGGGGCGCATTGGACCTATATACCAGGAATGGCCCCCTGGTATTTGGGAAAGGTCCAGATGGTGAATGAGGTAACCGGCTATATCACAACCTTAACTGATTCGGTATTTAAAACCATGGATGGCGGAAACACCTGGCTGTCTGTTCCGCTTAATTTTTTTGACTATGCAAATGATCTTTCCTTTATCAATGATAGTACCGGATGGCTGGCAACCAACGAGGGATCCGTCCTGAAAACCACTGATGGGGGAATTTCCTGGTCACAAACCATCATCGGAACAGGAATTGGCTTACATGGGATTTGTTTTATCAATTCAACCACCGGCTGGACTTGTGGCGGATATGGCTCATGGGGGAACGGGATGCTCTTTAACACGACAGATGGAGGCACAACATGGACATCCTGGTCCGGTGGTTTTTCATTCATGTTAAGTGTCAGTTTTGCTGATTCCTCAGCAGGAATTGCCGGAGGAGTAACAGGCTGCATGCTGCGTACCACTAATGGCGGCGGGTCATGGGAATGGATTGAGGGTGTTACGAATCAACCGTTGCATGATGTCAGCTTCTGGAACCAGGAGCAGGGTTTGGCTGTCGGCGACCATGGAACGATCGTGCAAACGACCAATGGGGGCGATCTTTGGACAAACATAACCCATATTACCAACCAAACACTGAACAGTGTGGCAACGGTTGCTGAAAGCGCAGCCTGGGCGGCCGGGGATTCAGGAACCATTCTGAAAACAAGTGATGGTGGGGCAACCTGGACTAGACAGCAAACAGGAATTTCGGGAAATCTTGCCAGTGTTAGTTTTACTGATGCGTTAACAGGCTGGACATCAGGAGCAAATGGCACCGTACTTAAAACAACCGATGGCGGCCTCCACTGGAGCCGTCAAAACAGCGGAACAACCGATGCAATTAGTAAGATCCAGGCAATCAATGAAAATATCTGCTTTGCCTTGGGCTGGGGTTCAATGTACCGTACCCTGGATGGTGGATCCATCTGGTCGCCCATTTTTATGGGCTGGTTCGGAATTCCGGAGAGTTTTCATTTTATCAATGCCGATACGGGTTGGGCGGTAGGATGGGGTGGTGCCATCCTGAAAACGAATGCACCGGAAGAAGGATGGTATCCACTGGAAAGCGGTACTACCGATAATCTTTTAGATGTTTGGTTTACAAATCAAACGCATGGCTGGGTCGCAGGCTGGGAAACGCCCATGCTGGCGACCGAAGACGGAGGAACCACCTGGCTGCCGCAACCAATATCCAGGGAGGAATACTTGAATGCAATCATGTTTACCGATGAAAATCATGGCTGGGTGGTGGGCGATGGTGGCGCCATCCTTCACACCAGTGATGGCGGCTGGCCCGTTGGAGTTGTAGAATCCGGCAGCGCAATGAAACGGGGGAGGTTAACCATTTTCCCAAACCCGGCTTCGACAGCAGTAACAGTTTCGTACATGCTGGAAAATCCGGGTTCAATGTCTTTTATGGTTTATGATTCGCGTGGCATCCAGGTCCGGAAAATGGAGTTTACAAATCAATCTTCAGGAGTTCACAAGTTTATATTGCAAACTTCAGACTTTCAGCCAGGGCTTTTCACTTGCCGTCTCCAGAGCGAGAATGCTGCTGAAACCCGGAAACTGGTCGTTGTCAGAAATTGAAAATTAATCAGTGGATCACCAGTTTCTTAACAATCACCTCAGAATCAGTTCTGATCCTGACCACATACGATGCTGAAGGCAGGAGGGGCAACGTAACATTTAATTTCTGTACGGAATTGTATTTGCTCGAAAATACTTCCTTTCCAAGGATCGAATATATCTGTAGAGAAACTGAATTTTCTATGCCTGAAAGCTGAATTTGAAACCGGTTGCTGCAAGGATTCGGGGAGATGACGATGGCCGAAGCGACAGGTAGGAGTTCGGGTTGAATGGCGGTGATGATCCCCCCGCCGTTGCTGGTTTTCAGGATCACGCCATTCTGGCCAACCACAAATCCGGTGTCGGCATCTTTGAAACAAAGATCATTCAACGAATATCCGGTCAGATTGATTTGCTTATCACTCCAGGTTGTACCACCATCTTCTGTTTTAAACAATACCCCCCAGGAATCATTATATCCATATTTTGCCAGGGCATAACCATTTTGTGGATCTGTAAAAACGATGCGGCTGAAACCCAGTGATCCTGAATAGAGGATATCCCAGTGCAGTCCTGCATCTGTAGTTTGATAGATTGCACTCCAGCCACAGGCAAACCCTTTGTTTTTGGTGGGGAAACAAATGTCATAAAAGTAGACTCCGGGAAAGTCTCCCTGCGGCATCCAGGTGTTGCCGCCATCGGTCGTTTTTATGATGTCGCCATTGTACCCTGCCATACAACCGGTATCAACGCTGGTGAATTCCATGGCATTGTTAGAACCGTAGCCGAGGGTTTTCACTGTCCAGGATAAACCGGCATTTGTTGTTTTTAAGAGGTAGGTTGAGTCGGAGAAGCCAGGATCGAGACCGATGGCATAACCTATTTGGTCATCCGGGAAATCAAGACATATAAGGTTATGCGTAAATCCGGTGCTAAGACTGGTCCACGATCCGCCTCCGTCGGTGGTTTTTAACATCGTTCCACCGGCTCCGGCAACATAGCCGGTTTGGGGGTCATTGAAAAACATCGAATAGAAATTATCCCAGACGGGAATTGACAGTTGCTGCCATGAATTTCCCCCATTCACCGATTTCAGGACGGTTCCACCACCTCCGGCGGCATATCCTGTATTTTGATCGGGAAAGCAAACAGCATTCAGGTTTTTCTTTGTAACGGTTGAATAAGTGGAGGTCCAGGTAACACCGGCATTTTCGGTGATCAGGATCAAACCCAGTTCTCCGGTTATGATCCCATGGCTGGCATCGGAAAATGTGATGGTTTCAAGGTCGTAATCTGTGAGTGAGGGCAACGTGACCCAGGAAGCACCTGCATCGGTGGTTTTCAGCATCGTTCCGGAATAGCCCACAGCGTATCCGGTTCCGTTTGGAAAAATATAGGAGGCTGACAAAACATTGGAGGTGCCGGAGTAAATGCTGTCCCATGTTTCGCCCCCGTCAATGGTTTTGTATATCTGACCGGCACCGCCCACATGAAGCCCGATGTCGGCATCCATGAAGAAAAGCGAGCCCCGCCAGCCATAAACGTTTGATTGTTTAATAGTCCAGGTATTTCCACCATCAACACTTTTATACAAGTACCAATCGCTTGACATGATGGCTGTACCAGGATCTGTAAACCATATCGAATAGTTCCAGCTGTACGGGCCTTTCCACAACCAGGTTATCCCGCCATCACTGGTGATAAATACCGATTCATAGCCAACAGCCACACCGTGCATGGGATCGGTAAACCACACATCGTTCATGTCGAAGGTGTCGAAATTATAGGCTTTTGTCCAGGTGATCCCACCATCCGTGGTCTTTAACAAGACCTCGAACTCTTTCGAAATAGCCCATCCGATGGAGGTATCGAGGAAAAAAACGGAATTCAGGCTTACCATGGAGCCGTTTCCCATCCTGTTCCAGGTATACCCGCCATCAATGGTTTTGAGGATTGTCCCCCCGTCACCAACGGCAAACCCGGTTAGCGCACTGATAAACTGCACATCATGGAGGGTGTTCCCCTGGGGCAACGGGTTAATCCAACTCCATTGGGCTGAAGTGTTGAACGACAGCAAAAACAGTATTATACTGCAAACGGTGTAAATTATGACATTCTGATCGCAAATTCCAAGTCTCAAATTCCAAGCCCTAAATCCCAAATCCTGGCTTTCACAGTTTATTAAAACACCAACTTTCATGAGTTTTTTTTCTTGGAATTTGCGGCTTGAAACTTGGAATTTGAGACTTGGAATTTGGAATTTGGTATACCTATTTCAGATAAACTTTTTTAATCATCGATTCATACCTCCTGATGATTTTACCACCCGCAATCTCTCCCTGCTGCAAAGAGGAGGTGGATTCACGATAAAGTATGATATAAGTATTCCCTGGCAATGCTGTTGCCCCAAAGGAACCTGCCTTGAGTGTGATCGAGGTTGCTCCGGCCTGAGAAGTGGTGGCAATGGTTTTGTAAATGATGAATCCCTCGTAAAAGGTGATGACCTCCTGCGAACCCAGGCAGGGATCGCCAATCCATGTAACTACATTGTCTTTGTTTCTGTACAGGGTATCAATGGGAGGCAATTCAATTGATGTGGGAAGGTCAATAATATTGATGAAAACCCGTTTCCAGGCATCTGAGAAGACAAATGTTCCTGATGGGGTTTTTTGGTTGTTGTATTTAACCTCATAAAAGGAGTTCAGAGGATTTAAAACCATCGGGAGGTTGTTCAGGGTTACAAAACTCGGGTTTTCGAGGATCACCCGCCTGTACCACGAGTTGTCATAAAACCGGATTCCGAAATAGGAATCGTTGTTGTCGGAATCATAAATAGACCAGATTTCCTGTTGGATGTGATCGGGATCAACAACTTCTGATTTTTCTTTTTTACAGCCGACTGCAAGAGCCAGACAAGTGAGCAACAGTAAGGTTAGTTTTTTCATGGGGAGCTGGATTTTGATTTACACAAATATACAATTTTATAATAAGCCTATCTTTGTAAAAAAAAATACATGATGAAAGATAATTTTCCTGCGCCATCTGAATTTGCAAAATTCTGGTCACTTGATCCGGATTCGGTTTTTCTTAACCATGGTTCCTTTGGTGCATGTCCGAAGGAGGTTCTGGAAAAGCAGCATGCTTACCGTCAACGACTAGAAAGTCAGCCGGTACGCTTTTTAATGCGTGAAATGGAGGAGATGTTTGACCGCTCCCGGAATGAAGTGGCCCGGTTTGTAAATGCAGCTTCCGAAGATCTGGTTTTTGTGCAGAATGCAACAAGCGGTGTTAATACGGTATTCAGATCGCTTCAATTCAATCCAGGAGATGAAATTCTTTATACCAGTCACATTTATGGAGCTTGTAAACGACTCCTGGAATTTATTGCCGACCAAACCGGTGCAAAGCTGGTTGAGGCATGCTATGATTTTCCGATATCATCGCCGGATGTCATTGTGCAGGCCATTCTGTGTAAAGTAACTTCACGGACGCGAATTGCCCTGATCGATCATATCACATCTGCCACAGCGTTGATCCATCCGGTGGAAACCATTGTGAGAGCGTTGGAAACCAGGGGAATCGACACCATGATTGATGGTGCCCATTCGCTGGGCAGCATTCCCCTTGATCTGGAGAAAATTGGTGCGGCTTATTATACTGCCAACTGTCACAAATGGCTGTGTACGCCCAAAAGCGTTGCCATTTTGCATGTCCGGCGTGATAAACAAAAGGGCATTGTCCCTGTTGTCGTCAGCCACGCCGGTTATGCTGCAGAACCATTTGCCGAAAGGTTTTTCTGGCCGGGAACATTTGACCCTACAGCTGCGCTCTGTGTGGCAGATTCAATTCACTACATGGAGTCACTGGTTACGGGTGGATGGCCGGCCATCATGAATAGAAATCACCAACTCTGCCTTGAAGCAAGGGTATTGATCTGCAATGTACTGGAAATTGATAAACCCTGCCCGGATGACATGATCGCCAGCATGGCCACCTTTCCGCTGCCGCTGCTAACCGGTTCTGCGCCAATTGGCTATAAAAGTTTTGACCCGCTCCAGGAACAACTTTACAGGGATTACAACATAGAAATCCCTGTTTGGAATTGGTCCCATCCGCCATCACGGCTGATCAGAATTGCTGTTCAGCTTTACAACTCCATGGATCAATACAGGTATTTAGCATTAGCCCTGGTTGGAAATGGGGCTAAAGCCCCGGGTGACATTACCTTCACTATTTAACCGTCAGCTAAAGCTGACGGCAATAGATACATCGAATGGGTAACAGTCAGCTAAAGCTGACGGCAATAGATACATCGAATGGGTAACCGTCAGCTAAAGCTGACTGGAATAGATATACATTTTAAGGGATCTATTGGATCACAATCTTTCGTGTAACCGAAAAACCGCTCCCATGGGCTTTTAACAGATATAACCCTGAATTCAACCCACTGAGATCAATAGATACCTTATCAGCCGGTACATATTCCGAAGAATAAACTCGGACACCACGGCTGTTGTATACTTCAACAGTAACGGGGCTGTTCACAGGTTTTTCGAATGAGATGGTAACATTCCCGTGCGTTGGGTTCGGATAAACCTTCATGGCCGTGTGATCGATTAATTCTTCTTCTCCAAGTGAACGGGTGCCCTGGGTAAACCATACGGCCCATTTGGCATCGGAAATAAGGAGAAAGGCCTGTGTCGTGGCCGGATGAATTTTATCGGGTGACATGGCGATGGTTCCAATCACCTGAATGCCATCGTTTATGGCCGAAAAAATGATCTGATCATCGAGCTTTGAATAATTGGGATAACTCAGGGTGGAGCCAGGGTTATAAACCTCAACAAAGTCGCCGGTTTCGAGATTTGAGGCCAGAACACTCACGGAATTGGTATTGGCATCAACATAATCAAAAGCACAAACGGATGGTGAATTTTTGGATAATGAAGGGTTTCCGATGCTGACTCCTTCAGGAATGCCTGAAACCAGTTTGAAAACATCCCCGTTGCCCCAGTTGGAGGAAGCCTTGTCCCAAACCTTCATAAAACTGATGTCCCAGTAGTCGACATTCTGTCCGGAGGAAGAACTGTTCATCTGGTTGTAGGCATCGTACATGATGAATTCTCCGCTGTAATCCCATTCAAGGGCATCGGCATACAAAACATTGTTTGTAATGACCCCTTGCTGGGTGGTGGGATTGTACAAATGAGCCTTGGCCCATGCCTGCTTCTGGTAGCTATATACCCAGATGGCTGAATCCTGAAATTCCGTTACGGCTGCAATCATCGAACCATCTTTGGAAACAGCTACATTCGACCAGATGGCCTCATTCTGAATGATGCTCTCCTGGGGCTGGCTTCCAAGGATGATCCGGTGAATCATTTTGTCTGTTCCGATAAATACAGCCACGCTTCCATCATCCACAATACTTGGTTTGCTTATCGGTGTTGTTTGAGAAATGGGGGAGAAATTTGACGCAGTTGTTGACGAAAGATACAAGGTGTTAGGGTCGCTTGTTGCAGTGTTTACAGAGAGTATATAATCCTGTCCGGGGTTAACCGGTAACTGGTTCTGATAATTTCCGCCACCTCCGTCGGTGATGCCAACCTGGTCAAATGCAGTTTTTGCAGCATTCACCTCGGCAGAGCCATCTCCATAAAGATCTTTGGCCGACTGAACGACAGCCAAACGGCAGTCGATGAATTGAGAGGAGCGGGTCAAATATTGAAAGAGCGCCCGGAAAAATATTTTCTCACCTTTTCCCATATCCGTTGCTGAACAAAACTTGTAGAAAGCAAAATTGATAATTCCGCTGTTGATGTGGACACCGCCATTGTCCTGCGTTCCGGTGTACATCTCGCTTACATTGGCAGGTTGATAGCCGGGATCGCTAAACCCTGACCCGCCATTGTGGGGGTTTGACATGTCGCGCAAACATCCGGTGGGGAATGAGCCGGGTTTAACCACATCTTCGCCGATTTTCCAGTTGAGCCGTTCCACCACGGAGCCTGCAATATCGGAAAATGCTTCATTCAACGCACCCGACTGATTTTGGTATTCAAGGTTGGCAGAGGCTTCATCGAAAGCGTGGCCAAGTTCATGTGCACTCACATCAAGAGCGCCGGCCAGCGGTTTGAATTGTGTGTCGCCGTTGCCATAAACGATACATACACCGTTCCAGTAGGCATTGTCCATCCCGCTGCCATTGGTTTCAGTGGCATTGATCACGCTCAGAATCGAACCTCCCTTGTCGTTCCAGGAGTTTTTGTTGTGTGTGGCACGGAAATACTCATAAGTGATGCCGGCGTTGTATTGAGAGGAGATAACTTTGGGTCCCCAGGTATTGTTGGTTGAGGAGGCTATGGCAGGATTGAAACCCTGGGCCGACGGACTGGTGTAATTCGCATCGTAGGTTCGCATGGTACCTTCCTGGTTCTGCGGATTATACATCGGTTTTGATACATCAACCATCAGGTAGTTCCCACTCTGCAGATAAGCATGGATGGTGCGGTTGACACCATTCAGGTCGGCCCCGGATGCGGTTACATCCCCGTCAGTCTGGGTGTTGTTGTAAGAATGGATGACAGAACCGTTTCCGGCATCAACAAAATATTCCCACCTTTCGATGAAGTTAGGCCTGATGGTAATGTGCCATGCAAGAAACTGCTGCCTCGGATCACGGTTTTTTGGATAAATTACCAGTTCACTTTGAGGCTCGGAATAGTTGAGCATTGTTTTTTGGTTGGCATCAAGCTCGTAATATCTCGTTCGCTTTGACACATCCATGATGGTTGTCAGTTGTGCCTGCCAGGCGTTCACTGACGGATTTATGTCAGTATTTGTAAACGTAGGATAAGCATTTCCGTTGAACAATCCGATCTGATTGTTGGAGGCATGCAGGTAAACCTCCCCGCCGTACACCGGGATGCCTTTGTAAACCTGCTGCATTTTTACATGGCTCATGCCGAGTTCATCAGTCTGAACACTTTTTACCCTGAACTCGGTTCGGGCATCTTTCATTCGCAGATCATGCTGAATGGCCTCAAGGTATTCAAAACAGGCGGTTTCCAGACTGGCAGTTGTTTTCAAATCTGTGTTGACCGGGTTGGGTAACCTCCCCGATAAAAAGATCAACTGACCAGTCTGGTTGTATTTCCTCTCACCAAAAGAGTTTTCAGAGGATAATGAGGAGGGCAGGGGATGGCTTACCGGATGAAAGGATGCTGTTTGGGACATCCGGGGAGATGTTGATCCTTTTAACCCCGGAAGAGGCTGTACAGGCTTTGGCGTAAACCCTGCAGATGTTCGGGATTTGGACTTAACTGAAAAAGGATTGGTTTGTCCGGTAACAGTTGAATCCACTGCCAGGAAAAGCAAAATTGCTGCAAATAAAAGTATACGATTTTTCATAGAATTTGTTTTTAAATTAAAAAAGTGTGATCAGGTATTCGTAAAAGGTACTGATGCCATCGGGAGGTGAAATTCCGGATTCTCCCCATTTGACCTCATTGGAACGGGGAGGTTGTTTCATGATCAGATAGTAAGTGAGGTTTCCGGGATGGTTGAATTTCAGGGTATTCAACTTCAATTCTTCGGCTTTGTTGAATATCTCTTTTGTTGTTGATTTTTTCAGAGTTCTGATTTCTTTCCATTCCCCTTTTAATCCTTTACTCAGGAAAAGCCGGGAGTTGTCGAGCAATACATACTCTTTCATCATGCCGGTCACTCCGCCACTGCTGCCAACGACAATCTGATGCCCTTTGTAATTTTTCGGGGAGAAATGAGTTGGTTTACAGGCGAAAAGCAATGGAAAAAAAAACATTACGGTCAGGATCAGCTTCATGGTAGTCATATTCGTTAAAAAAACAGTACGAAGGTACATCAAATAGTAATTTAGACCAAATAAAATATTCATAATTCCGTCAAATACTTACTATCTTTGTTAACTCTTAGCAATTTCCAAAGCCGGATGAAAACCCTTCTTCATTTTTTCAACCAGCGTGTTGACAGGTTTCACAACAATATTTATTTGTGGGAAAACCGGGGCCATGGATACCAGGGAACCACTTACGGGCAAACCCGCGTTGAGGTTTACCGGTTTGCAGCCGGGCTAATGTCATTGGGGATTAAAAAGGGCGATCGGGTTGCACTTTTGTCTGAAGCAAGGAACGATTGGGTCATCTGTGAATTCGGAATACTATTCACAGGTGCCGTAAATGTTCCATTGTCTGTCAGGATGAATGAACCGGAAGAGATTAAATTCCGGTTGAACCACTCCGGTGCGCGGATGGTGGTAGTCTCCGGCAACCAGATCCAAAAAATCAGACAGATCAGGGCGGATTTGCCGCAACTTGAAAAGATTATTGTACTGGATGACATTCCGTGTACTTCAGCAGATGAGTTATATCTTCCCACCATAAATGCAGCAGGCGATCTGTTTCTTGCAAACAACCGCGAAATATTTGATGAAGCAATTGCATCCGTAACGCCGGATGATTATGCCAACATCAGCTACACCTCCGGAACAACCGCCGATCCCAAAGGGATTATCCTGACACACCGGAATTATGTGGCCAACATTGAACAGGGATACTCCCTGATGGATATTTCTGAAAATTACACAACCCTGCTTATCCTTCCCTGGGACCACGCTTTTGCCCATACCGCCGGAATTTATTGTTTCATGGGTAAAGGCGCATCTGTTGCCTCAGTCCAATCAGGTAAGACCGCGCTTGAAGCGCTGAAAAATTTGCCCAAAAACATACAGGAAACCAGGCCATATCTGTTGTTCAGCGTTCCGGCCATCGCTAAAAATTTCAAGAAAAGTATTGAGAAATCAATCAGGGCAAAAGGTCGCCCGGCTGAATGGATATTTGCTTTTGCACTGAAAGTTGCATTCATCTATAATGGCAACGGAATGGATAAGGGTAGCGGTCTGAAATTCCTTCTCAAACCACTTATTTCTGTTTTTGATAGGATGCTATTCCGGAAAATCAGGGATGGGTTCGGTGGCCGGCTCGAATTCTTTATTGGTGGCGGGGCCTTGCTTGATATCGAATTCCAAAAGTTTTTTTACGCTATCGGGATCCCGATGATGCAGGGCTATGGCCTGACAGAAGCCTCGCCATTTATCTCATCCAACTCGCTCAGGATGCACAAACTTGGTTCTTCCGGTTTATTGGTTGCAAACCTTGAACTAAAGATTTGCGATGAACATGGTCATTCGTTGTTGCAGGGAGAAAAGGGTGAGATCGTTGTGAAAGGTGAAAATGTGATGGCCGGTTACTGGAAAAATGAAGAAGCAACGCGGTCAACCATCAAAAACGGCTGGCTGCATACCGGCGACATGGGTTACATGGACCGCGACGGTTATCTTTATGTTCTTGGCCGGTTCAAGAGTTTGCTCATTGCCGATGATGGCGAAAAATACAGCCCGGAAGGGATGGAAGAGGCCTATTCATCGCAATCGCAGTTTATAGAGCAGTGCATGCTATACAACAATCAAAATGCATATACTGTGGCACTTATAGTGCCGAATAAAGATGCATTTTTCCAATATCTTAGGGAAAAAGAGATGAGCCCATCTTCGGAGGAAGGACAACATGCAGCCCTCCTGAAGCTGGACCAGGAGATACAGGAATACAGAAAGGGCAATAAATACGGAGAGATGTTTCCGCAGCGATGGCTCCCTGCAGCCATTGGGGTACTGCCGGAGCCGTTCACCGAAGAGAACCATCTGTTAAATTTTCAGTTGAAAACAGTCAGGGGAAGGGTTGTTGAAAACTATGCCCAAAAAATCAATTACCTCTATACGCCTGCCGGTAAAAACATTGAAAATGAGTACAATGTTGCTGCCATGCGAACCCTGCTATCCCGGTAAGGTTTTCAGGATATCTTTCAGCAAGTCGTTAAAATTCATTTCGTTGACTTTTTTCGGCGAATAACCAACAATAACGACAACAAGATTCCTCGAAGGAATGATGAATATCCGTTGTCCGTTATGGCCGTTGCAGCAAAACATATCTTCGGGTGCTGATGGGTAATATTTTCCTTTGTTCAGCCAAAAGAGGGCACCATAATTCCCATGGCTTTGCGCGGCGGGGGTGGTTGAATATTTTACCCAGCCTTCAGGCAGAATCCGTTCGCCGTTAAATACCCCATCCTGAAGATAAAGCAGGCCAAACCTTGCATAATCGCGAAGTGTGGCATACAGGTATGATGAGCCGACCAATGTTCCTGACGGGTCAGTTTCAAAAACAGCATGAGGCATCCCGGTTTTATTGAACAGGCGGGTAGGGGGGTATGTGTAATATGCGTCATCGCTGATGAATTGTTTCCGTATCAGGTCACTTACAATATTCGATGATCCCGAAGAATAGTACCAATGGCTGCCTGCGGGAGTTTCTAAAGGTTTATTGCATGCGAAAGCTGCATAATCGCTGGTGTTGTAGAGCATAAGGGTCACATCGGAACGGTTTCCATAGTCTTCGTTCCAGAGAAGTCCGCTTTGCATTTGCATCAGGTCGTTGAGGGTGATTTTACTCCGGTCATCATTTTCCCATGATGTGATGTTTGCTTTCTGATGAACATTCAATTTTCCATCCTTTACCATGATCCCGACGAGTGCATTGGTAAAACTCTTGGCCATCGACCAGCTCAGAAACCGTGTTTTGGCGCTGAACCCTGCCTTGTATTTTTCGGCAACAGGAATTCCGTGGTGAAGAACCATGAAACCGAATGCATCGCCATGATATTTAATCCCGGCCATTAATCGCGCGGTGATCCGGTTAAGCCCGATGGTATCTGCTCCTGTATTTGAATCCGGGATGATATTTCCCAGTGGCCAGGCGATGGTATCCTGGTTATAACCGGCTTTGGCAGATCCAGGGAATTTAATTGCTTTCAAGGCGCCTTCATCTGCCTCGCGCAACAAAGTGCTTCCGAAACCCTCCCGGAAAATTGCTTTTGATTTACCCCACAGAAACCGGCTGGTGACGCTTTTTTCCTGATAATTAATTACATTGGTGACATATTTGATAAAAGAAAAATTAAGTTCAACATTTTCCACATCCTGGGGATTCCGATTCGAAATAAAAACAGCCGAACACAAATATTTTGCAGAATATCCTGTGATGACCGGAAGCAAAGAGTTGAGGTAGATTATACCCCAAACAATACCCGCCAGACCGGCAACCCCTGCTGCATTGAAAAGTCGTTTTTTCATTTTCAATATGTGAAAGTCTGGCGAATTTACGAAATTACTTGCTGTTAAGCCTTTGCTAATTTGATACAATTCGTTATATTTGCGATGACATTTGCTAACGTGTAACCAAGGTGCTAAATTGGTTATTGAGGTTCTACCATAATTTTACGAGACAATCCTGCCATCGTACTTTCTCCAGCAATATTATTATTGTTTTGTCATTCACGGAAATAATCACGTATACGCTACAATCATGAAAAAATTTATTCTATTTATCGGAACAGTACTATTTGTACTCTCTTTTAATTTTGCAACTGCTCAATATTGTACACCGGTTTATACACTTGGTTGTCAATTGGGTGACGGGCTGACACAATTTAAAATAAACACCCTCGTTCAGGCAATACCCTGTAGCGGAATCCCGAACTATTATCATGATTATACAAGCCTCAGCACCGATCTGGCCAAAAATGGTTACTATCTCCTTTCTGTCCAGTCAAGCAGTGCAGGATTGAAAGTTTCTGTATGGATTGATTATGATCAAAGTACCACATTCAACAATGCGGAGGAACTTGTGCAGCAATTTACATGTACCAGTGCGACTACCTACTATTATTTCCCCATTACGATTCCAAATACAGCAACCACCGGATCAACCCGCCTGAGGATTTTATCCTCCATGGCAGGGTTTCCTTCAAATCCATGTAGTGATCCGGGTGCCGGCAATGGTTGTGATTTCAACGTGAACATCATTGCCCCTGTTACCCCTGCCACAGTGATTACACAGGGGGCCACGGGGGTAACCTCTGTGACTGCGGTTTTAAATGGCTCCATCAATGCACAAAACAATGCTACACAGGTTGAGTTCCATTATGGTTTAACTTCAGCTTATGGAAGTACCATCGCAGGGGTTCCGGGAACGATTACCGGGAACAGTACTATTCCTGTGGCCGCCTCCGTGTCGGGATTATTGCCAAATACCACATACCATTATGAAGTTATCGGGCATGGAGCAGGAGGATATATCTCCGGCGGGGATGTAACTTTTACCACCAATACGATGCCGCTGCCAATTGTTGTGACAAACAACGCCACCAATATTACCGGCGTTTCTGCAACATTTAACGGAACAGTAAACGCAAGCAGTTCCCCTGCATCCGTTTCTTTTGAATATGGAACTTCCATTGCCTATGGCCGGTCCATTGCCGGCAATCCCGCAACGGTGAATACCAGTTCCGCTGATCCTGTTACCGCTGATGTTACCGGACTTGATTTGAATACCCTGTATCATTACCGGATTGTAAGTACGAATGCCGCCGGGACCTCTTACGGGGTTGATAAAACCTTTACCACATTGCCACATCAGTATTGTACGCCTGTTTTCTCTACCGGTTGCAGTGGTGGCAATAATATGGGTATAACTTATTTCGGGCTCAATACGATCGCACAAACGATCCCATGCACAGGGACACCAAGTTACTACCATGATTATACCTCGACATCCACCGATCTGGCATTGGGGGTTACCTATAACATCACGGTTTCGGTAGCATCCATTTCATTCAGTATCAACTGTAAGGTATGGATCGATTACAATCATAACAATGTTTTTGATGCAGCCACCGAGACTGCCGGATCCGGGTATTGCGGCGCGGCATCAACTGCAACGTTCCCCATCACGGTGAGCGCATCAGCTATTACAGGGACAACAGGTTTAAGAATATTCGCCAAGTACAATGGTTATCCGGGAGATCCATGTTCAACCACCGAAACTTATGGCAATTGTGCCGATTTTTCCGTCAATATCCTTTCCAGTGCAACAGCTGCAACCGTAACGACGGTGGCAGCCACCGGTATTGCCGGATCAGGGGCTACCCTGAACGGTACGGTGAACCCGAATGGCTTTTCTGCCTCAAATTTCTTCGATTACGGAACAACGGTGAGTTATGGAACAACTGTAAACGGAAGTCCATACATTGTAAGTGGGAGTAGTCCGAATAGTGTTAGCGCTGTTATCAACGGATTGCTTCCAAATACAATTTATCATTACCGTTCAAGGGCAAGTAATGCTGGAGGACCCACCAACGGAGCTGATCTGACTTTTACCTCAAGCCCGGTCCTGCCTGTTGCAACAACCACCAGTGCAACCGGGATCGGAGGCACCTCTGCAACTTTAAACGGTACCGTGAACCCCAACAACGCATCGTCTTCCATATCGTTTGAATATGGATTAACCACATCGTATGGTACCACGGTAGTCGGGAGCCCGGCCAGTGTAACGGGGTATACAGTACAATCAGGATCAGCAGGTATCACGGGACTGGCGTTGAATTCGACCTATCATTACAGGATAATCAGCACCAATGTGGCAGGTACGGTATATGGGAATGACATGACCTTTACAACATTGCCTACAGTATATTGCATCCCTGTTTTCTCTTACGGTTGCAGTGGTAGCAATAACATGGGTATCACCTATTTCGGGCTCAATACAATCGCACAAACGATCCCATGCACAGGGACACCAAGTTACTACCATGATTACACCGCTACATCCACCGATCTGGCATTGGGGGTTACCTATAACATAACGGTATCGGTAGCATCCATTTCATTCGGTATCAATTGTAAGGTATGGATCGATTACAATCATAACAATGTT
>CAIQUS010000047.1 GCA_903875045.1 uncultured Bacteroidales bacterium | reverse complement strand
TGCCGTTTCTGGTGATCGGACTGTTGTAACGAATGACGAATATGCGAATAACGAATATGCGAATACTGGTAAATAGCTAGCTTCTTCCCGTCCGCCCGTCCGCCCGTCCGCCTGTCCACTTGTCCGCCCGTCCGCTTGTCCTCCGCTCACCTTCTCCTACAGGAACCTCTTAATATCCGCCGCATGCTCCTTCTCCTCATCAATGATCTGCTGCACCAGCTTTTTTGAATCACTGCGGGTATACTTCAGGAGTTCGGTGTAAAACGCTACGCTGTCATTCTCAAATTTAAAGGCGATTTCAAGTCCTTCTTTCGGGGTCTTGAGTGTTTTTGCCAGGTTTTTCCCGGAGTCGGGTTTGCCGAAGATGTGTGATTCAGCCAGGTGGTTGATGTAGTCGGAGGCATCCTGGGCTTCAAAATCAAAGGTCTCTGCATCAAACTTTTCCGCCAGTTTCTGGAAGATGGAAATATGAAGGATTTCCTTTTCAGCCAGGTCAAAGAACAACCCTTTGATATCATTGTTTTCAGTGACCATTTCAGCGGCTGCTGTGTAAAACTCATTGCCGTTTTCTTCAATGCGTACGGCGATTTCAACGATTTCTTGTCCGGAATAATACATGGAGATCAGATTTTGTTTAGCAAAATTAAAAAAAAATCCGATGATGCCGATACCGGTTTGGTCTTTAACCGAATAATTGTGAACAATATAACATGTAAAAAAGATTGCTACCCTAACATGCGCACTTTTTGTTATATTTGCACTGAAAATTATTTTTCCATTTAAAACCATCCACATGAAAAAAGCGTTACTCTCTCTCATTGCATCTTTTGCTGTATTGATCGCCTTTTCCCAGGCTGTTCAGCGAAACCAGGTTATTCTTGAAATCGGCACAGGCACCGGGTGCCAGTATTGCCCGGGGTCTGCCATGGGAGCGGAGGACCTGCTCGCAGGTGGCGCGAATGTGGCTGTTATTGAATACCACAGCTATAACTCAGGCGACCCTTTTAATACGCCTGAAGCGGCAGCCAGGACAAGTTATTACGGGATTACCGGTTATCCTACCGCATATTTTGACGGTACCGTGAATTATGTTGGAGGAAGTACCTCTGTAAGCATGTACTCTGCTTACCTGCCCCTGTACAACCAGCAGTATGGGGTTTTGTCGCCTTTAACAATTGACATCTCCGGGTACAACACCGGGAATAACTACACCATTACCCTCACCATCACCAAAGTTGCCGCCATCACGGCTTCTTCATTAAAGGCACACCTGGTGCTGACCGAATCGGATATTCCCTATTCATGGTATGGCCAGTCGATGATCAACAGTACCGAGCGTTTGATGGTACCGGGAGCACTTGGCACCGATATCAGCTTTGCATCCGGCAACACAGTAACACTCACACTCAATTTCACCAGGGATCCGGGATGGATCACCAACAACTGCGAACTGATTGCATTTGTGCAGGATCCCGCTACCAAAACCATTTTCAACGGTGCCAAGAAACCCCTGAACGGGCTTGCGCTGCCGCTGCCCACCAATTTCGCAGGTACCCCTACCAGCGGATGTACCCCCATGACGGTGAACTTCACCGACCAGTCAGTTGGAGCAACCAGCTGGAACTGGACTTTCCCGGGCGGAACCCCGGCAACGTCGACCCTGCAGAACCCTGTGGTTGTGTACAATGCCGCCGGTACGTATGATGTTACCCTGAATGCCTTCAACCTGGCAGGAAACCAGGCCGGGTCAATGTCAAAACCTGCTTACATCAGCGTGAACAGCGCCCCGGTTGTGCCAACAATACCGCAGGGCATCAATGGCCTCTGCATTAACCCGCCAACCCAGACCTACTCCACTACGCCGGTGCCCAATACCACGGGTTATACATGGGAACTCGTTCCTTCATCAGCAGGCGTGCTCACCCCGAATGGAGTAAACTGTGATGTTGACTTTGACAACACCTTCACCGGGATTGCCCAGCTGAAGGTCAGGTGTTTCAATGCCTGCGGCAACAGTCCATGGACACCCTACCTGAACATCACCATCAGCACCGAGCCCGGTCAGGCCGCAACACCTGCCGGACCAACCGCCCTTTGCATGAATGCCGGTACAGTCAACTATACCACCGCCGGTGCATCAAATGCCAGCACCTACTCCTGGGAACTTACCCCGGCTACAGCCGGAGCCCTCTACCCGAACGGAACATCCGTCGGCATCATGTGGAGCAATACCTTTACCGGAGCTGCCACTTTGAGCGTGAAAGGGATCAATAACAGCTGCGAGGGAACATGGTCCTCTCCGCTTGCCATCAATGTAACCCCCGGCCCCGCCGCATACAACGTTACGGGCGGCGGTTCCTATTGCGCAGTTGGCGGCACAGGTGTAGCAGTCGGACTGAGCAGCTCACAAACCGGCACCAGCTACACGCTATATCTCAACAATACGGCAACCACCAGCACAGTGGCCGGAACCGGCAGCGCCATCACCTTCGGCAGCCAGATGACAGCCGGAAACTATACCGCAGTGGCAAGCACTACCTCCGGAAACTGCACCAACAACATGACCGGAACCGCGGTTGTAACTGTTGACCCTTCAGTGCCTGGCGCGCCAGCTGCACCTGCCGGACCTTCCGCTGTTTATTCGGGATCAACACCCACCAGCGATTATACAACCACAGGGGGAAATTTCGCGAACAGTTATTCCTGGGATGTCTCCCCGGTTAACGCAGGTACCATGTCAGGTATCGGCACCACCGGTACGGCAACCTGGAATCCAACATACACCGGGCCGGCCAGTGTAAAGGTGAAGAGTGTAAATGCCTGCGGGTCAAGTTCATTCTCAACAGATTTCGTTGTTTCCGTTGCAGCAGGCGGAGTTGGAATGCATGAAAATACCAGGTCCGGCCTCATCAGCATTTACCCGAACCCCGCCAGCGGAAAGGTCACCATTATTCCGGCCCGTGCCATGACGGCCGACATCCGTGTTTACAATTCCCTGGGATCTGAAGTGATCGGCAATTCAAATATCAACCTGGATGGCAATTTCGTGATGGATATCTCCAGGCTGAGCGCCGGTGTATACTTCATCCGCGTCGACAGCCAGGATGCCCGCCAAACCCTCAAGCTTGTTGTTCAATAGCCTTTTCAATTTTTCATAACTGTAATCACCAGCGCCCGGGATATCTTCCCGGGCGTTTTTTATTGGTATCTTTGCACCCTTCTCAAAAATCTTCTGCGGAGCAGCAATAATCTGCCAAAATCTGCGCTTTTAATCCGCGAAAATCTGCGAGAACTTTTTCATTTATAATCTCATGGATAAGAAAACCCTCGAAAAATACAGTTCCGCATTCACCCTCAGCGATATGGAGATCTTCATCTTCCCCGATCTCCTCTATGCCCTCGTCCTCGCCAACATCATGTCACCCGAGATATGGAAATGGCGCGACGACCCCTGGTTCACCGGGATCAGGAAAATGGGGCCACTGAAAAAGATCCACCGCGTGAAACAGTACGTGATGGACCATTACAACTTCAACCTCGACCTTGAAACCTGGGGCCTTACCGACAAGCAGACCGAGATCAGCCGCTTCAGCGAATTTGTTGACATGGATATGCTTTCGCGCTCAAACGCCCTCTTTGGCTATGAAGGCGACAAGTACTATTTTGACATGGATATCCGACAGCATTTCGGCCTTGATAAATTCGATACCGACATCATCCCTTACTGGAAAACAGAAACGGTGGAGGCGATGAATGCCTTCAGGTTCAAGCCCAATCATGAGGCAGGTGCCGGTGAATGCGTGTCGCTGGCCTGTTTGTATGCTGCCGCGCTCTTCATTGTGGCCGAGGTACCGCTGGAAAAGATCTTCCTGATGGGAACACCGCTTCACTCTCAGAACTTTGTACTCGTTGACGAAGGCGTGCTCACCAACAACCGCCGCATCGTCACCAAGTCAATGTGGTACAACGGAACGGAATTGTCGGCCCTTGCCCGCCGGGCCCTGGAACACGAACAGGTGACCTATGTGGCACACAACACCGGGTGGATACACTCCATGTATTCAGGTGCAACGATAGACCAGGCTTCCTATGGCGTGTTCAGGGACCAGATTGCAAAGTTCCTTGAAACGAATGTTGATTTTGAGATCTTTATGAATTTCCTGCGCGACTACAGTCGCCATCAGAAGATGTTCCAGTTGTGTTTCCAGTGCCAGGGCACGTATCGCTATATCCAGCTTGAAAAAGCATTTGGTTACGAACACGGCAGCAAGAACCGCCTGGGGGATAAAACCGGGCGAAAGCTCTATTGCGAAATGGACGAGGAGGATCTCTACCTTCAGCCCATTGATCACCGGTTCAGGATCTTCCAGGAAGATGAAATCTTCAACATGAAGCCATATACTGCCTTTATTGAAACCTTGAAACAGAATTTTCCCGGACTTGAAAACAAGCCCGAATTCTTCACCGATTTCAAAAAGTTCGTCCATACCGTTCCCCGGCTCCCCTCCACCAACAAGGATTTCACAGCAATACAACCCATCACCATCACCCCCGACCAATCCCGCGAAGAAATAATTGATCACCTCTCTTCCCTCCGCCACCCGTCACCTGTCACCCGTCACCCGTCACCCGTCACGCGCGAAGCGCCACCCGTCACCCGTCACGCGTCACCCGTCACGTCCATCCCCGACCTCGCCTTCTACGCCTTCCGCCACATGGATTCCTGCTCCTGGGAGCCCTTCTTCAAAGCCGCCTTTGAACGCAACCCCGTTGCCATTGAAGAGTTCCGGGAAATTGAGATCGTAGCCATTTACCATCAGCTCCAGTCATGGCCCAACGAATCCATCTACGACGGCAACCGCCTCGCCCTTCCCGATGAGGTGGTCAACTTCCGCCGCGGCGATGGCATAGAAAAAGCCATAACCCTGGCCAGTGTGCTGAAAAACAGGAACAAAGGAAAACTATCCCTCGAAACCCATCACGGCGAAGCCATCCTGAAGGCAGATCAGCAAAAATTCATCTTTCAAACAACGAAAGAGCTCAAAATTGACACAATGAACATTGTTTGATTTTCCTACCTTTGCCCCATAAAACCCAATCGTCATGGCCAACAACGAAGACCTCTTTAAGAAAATCATATCTCATGCCAAGGAATACGGCTTTGTATTTCCCTCCAGTGAAATCTACGACGGACTGAGCGCCGTTTACGATTACGGCCCCTTCGGCGTTGAACTTAAGAACAACATTAAGGAATACTGGTGGCGCTGGATGACCCAGTTGCACGAAAACATCGTGGGACTTGATTGCGCGATCTTCATGCACCCCACCGTGTGGAAAGCCTCCGGTCACGTAGATGCCTTCAGCGACCCGATGATTGACAACCGCGACTCCAAGAAGCGCTACCGTGCTGATGTACTCGTGGAGGATCACCTTCAGAAGATTGAAGACAAGATACAGAAAGAGGTGGAGAAGGCACGCGGCCGTTTCGGCGAATCCTTTGATGAGAAAATGTACCGGGAAACCAACCCCCGCGTGAAGGAATACCAGGATAAGATCGATGCCATCAAGACCCGTTTTTATGCCGCACTCGGCAAGGATGACCTCGCCGATGTGAAGCTCCTGATTGAGGAAGCCGGCATTGTGTGTCCCGTCAGCGGCACCAAAAACTGGACCGACGTACGACAGTTCAACCTCATGTTCTCCACCCAGATGGGTTCGGTGAACGACGATACCTCTGTGGTCTATCTCAGACCTGAAACCGCACAGGGGATCTTTGTCAACTTCCTCAACGTGCAGAAATCGGCCCGCATGAAGATCCCGTTTGGCATCGCCCAGATCGGGAAAGCCTTCCGGAATGAGATAGTGGCACGCCAGTTCCTGTTCCGGATGAGGGAGTTTGAACAGATGGAGATGCAGTACTTCGTGAAGCCCGGCGAAGAGCTTCAATGGTATGAATTCTGGAAAGAAGAGCGCATGAAGTGGCACCTTTCTTTGGGCCTTCCTGCCTCTAAATACCGCTTCCACAACCACGACAAGCTGGCCCATTACGCCAATGCCGCCGCCGACATTGAATTTGAATTCCCCATCGGCTTCAAGGAGCTGGAAGGCATTCACAGCCGTACCAACTTCGACCTTAGCGCCCATCAGCAATATTCAGGAAAAAAGCTTCAGTACTTTGATACCGAGACCAATGAAAGCTATGTGCCCTATGTGGTTGAAACCTCCATCGGCCTCGACCGCACCTTCCTCGCGATCCTTAGTCACGCATACCGTGAAGAAAAGCTGGAAGACGGCAGCGAGCGCGTCGTATTGGGGATTCCTGCAAAACTGGCCCCCATAAAACTGGCCGTGCTTCCGCTGACCAAAAAAGACGGTCTGTCCGAAAAGGCCCGCGAGATCATGGACGTGATGAAGCAGGATTACCGTTGCTATTACGAAGAGAAAGACACCATCGGCCGTCGTTACCGCCGCATGGATGCACTTGGCACACCGTATTGCATCACCATCGACCATCAGACCCTTGAAGACAACACCGTTACCATCCGCGACAGAGATACCATGCTGCAGGAGAGGATATCCGTTGAAGGGATTTCAGGAGTTGTGAAAGCGAAGATGGTGTGAGGGACGGACAGGCGGACAAGCGGACATATTCCAATTTCCTTTGATGACCTATTCAAAAGGAAAACATGTATAAAAAGATCCGGGCCATCCTGAATTGCATCCTGGTCACCCTTGGCGCCATCGCCCTGGTGATGATCATTCTGGCGTTTACCTCAGCGCCATTCTGGATCTGGTATAAACTGGGTGTTAAAGATGCCGGAATCCACCGGCCGCCCGATTACATCATCGTGATGGGAGGTGGCGGAATGCCCAGCCATTCGGCGCTCATGCGATGCTGGTATGCCTCACGTGCTGCGCAGAGGTTCCCAGCCTCCCGCATTATCATCGCCCTCCCCGGCGATGCCCGCGACAGCCTCAGCTCCGTTAACCAGATGAAAAAGGAGATGCAACTTCGTGGCGTTGCCCCCGAGCGAATCTACCTTGAAGATTCCGGAACCAACACCCGCGCCGAGGCACTTAACGTATTTAAATTAATATCGAATATTGATCAACGAATCTTGAACAACGAACCTCCCGCTCCTCCGTCACCCGTCACGCGTCACCCGTCACCTGTCACGCGTCACGCGTCACCTGTCACCCGTCACCCGTCACCCGTCACCCGTCACCCGTCACGCGTCACGCGTCACGCGTCACTTTTACTCGTCACCTCCCCCCAACACCTCCACCGCGCCGTTCTCGCCTTCAAAAAAGCCGGCTTTCTCAAAGTTGACGGCCTCCCCGCCTTTGAAAAAGCCATCGAATCCGACCTTGACTTCAACGCCCGCAAACTCGGTGCCCGGCCCTGGATGCCCGATGTAGGCAATAACATCTCCGTCCGCTACCAGTTCTGGATGCAGATGGAATATGAATTTCTAGTGTTAAGGGAATATTTAGCGCTGGCCTACTATAAACTACAGGGATGGATATAAAAGGAATGACGAATATGGGAATGACGAATATATGAATGACGAATATGCGAATAACGAATATGCGAATAATTGTGAATAGTTAACTGTTTCCCGTCCGCCCGTCCACCGCTCACCCGTCACCCGTCACCTGTCACCTGTCACGCGTCACCCGTCACGCGTCACCCGTCACGCGTCACCTGTCACCTGTCACCCGTCACGCGTCACCGTTTATTAAACAAATTCATCGTCCGCTCACACCCCACCAGCACAAAGCTCTTCACCAGATCCACCGTCAGCTCCACCCTCGGGGTCAGCACTTTTATCTCCTCCGCGCTCCAGCGGCCCAGTACGTAATCAACCTGGTGGCCCTTGGCGAAGTCGCTGCCGATGCCGATGCGTAAACGGGCGTAATCCGTGGTTTCTATCGTTTCGTTGATGCTGATGAGCCCGTTGTGGCCGCCATCGCTGCCTTTGGCCTTGAGGCGCAGTGCCCCCAGCGGCAAAGCAAGGTCATCCACAATGACAAGGACATTCTCTTTTGGGATATCCTCCTTTTGCATCCAGTACCGAACCGCCTTGCCACTCAGGTTCATATACGTGCTCGGCTTGATCACCACCAGCGTTCTTCCCTTCAGCGACATTCGAGCCATCGACGCCAGCCGGCTCACCTCAAACGCCGCTTTCAGATTCAACGCCAGCGCATCAACCACCGTAAAACCGATGTTGTGACGCGTATCAGCATAATCATCGCCGATGTTACCGAGGCCAACTATGAGGTATTTCATGGGGGGGGAGTTAGGTTAGTTGATGTTTGGATGGACAGGTGGACAAGCGGACAGGCGGACAAGCGGACAAGCGGACAGGTGGACGGGTGGACGGGTGGACGGGTGGACAAGCGGACAGGCGGACAAGCGGACGGCGTAAACTTTAACATTTGAACAAATTAAAAAGGTTATTTGGTAACAGGTAAAAAAAGTCTATTGGCAAACAATGCCCCATTCCGTTAATGTCCTCACGTCCGCTAGGTCCGCCCGTCCGCTTGTCCTCCTGTCCGCTCGTCCGCCAGTCCGCCAGTCCACTCGTCCGCCCGTCCACTCGTCCACTCGTCCCCCCGTCCCCCAAAAAGAAAGGTGCAAAGCTCCAAACCCCACACCTTTCCACTATATAAATTAATCTTCGTATTACGCCTTCTTCGCAGCAGCGGCAGCAGGAGCAGCAGCGGCAGCGCCTTCAGCGCCCGGAAGTGCATCTTCAACAACGGCACGTGCTGTCTGTACGGCAATGATTACACTGCTTGGTGCATCGAGGAAGGTAACATTCTCAAGAACCATGTCGGATACTTTCCTGGTATCGGCGATTTCAAGACCGTCGATAGAAACGATAATTTCATCCGGTAAATGCTGAACAAGCGCCTTCACGACGAGTTTACGCATTTTCTTAACGAGTTTACCACCACGGAGAACGCCAGGGGCGGTACCGGTTACCCTGATGGGGATGCCGATCGTTACAGGTTTTTCAGCAATGATTTCCATGAAGTCAACATGCAGCATGCGGTCGGTGACCGGGTGATACTGCACATCCTGTACGATGGTGCTCAGTTTTTTTCCGCCGATGGTCAGTTCAAAAGTATGCGCCACCGGAGTGTGCATAACCTTCATCAGTGATTTTTCGTCAGCCACAAAGTGGATTTGCTCTTTTCCGCCATACACAACACATGGAACCTTAAATTCCTTACGGTGCATTTTGGCATCTTTTTTCCCTACGTTCTCGCGAAGAGAACCGCTCAATGATACCTTTTTCATAAAACTTTAATTAATTGGTGAATAAATGTTTTCAGCTGTCAGCTATTAGCTGTCAGCTTTCAGTCTTCAGCATGCAGCTGATAGCTAAAAGCTAACAGCTGACCGCTAAATCTGCTGCAAAGGTAAGAAAATTCCCTAGAATTTAAACAAGGAAGATATGGACTCCCTCTTTTTCAGCCTCCTGATCACCTCTGCAAACAGGTCGGCGGTGCTGAGCACCTTGATTTTGGGACTTTCCATGGTAACCGGGATGGTGTCGGTCACGATCACTTCGAGGAGTGCTGAATTCTCAATGTTCTCCCGTGCATTGCCTGATAACAGCGGATGCGTAACCATTGCCCGTACTGAATTGGCGCCCTGTTCCATAATGATCTCGGCTGCTTTGCACAGTGTGCCGCCGGTATCCACGATATCGTCAAGCAGGATCACATCCTTGCCCTTCACATCACCCACCAGACGCATTTTGGCCACCTCATTCGGTTTTGACCGGTGCTTGTAACAGATTACGAAGTTGGTGTGGAAATACTTTGCATAGGATCCTGCGCGGCGCGTACCTCCCGTATCCGGCGAAGCGAAGATCAGATCAGGAAGATGCAGCGTTTTCAGGTAGGGGATGAACACCGACGAAGCGTACAGGTGATCCACAGGCACATCAAAAAAGCCCTGGATCTGGTCGGCGTGCAGGTCAAGCGCGATGATCCGGTTCACCCCGGCAGCCGAAAGCAGGTTGGCCACCAGTTTGGCGGCGATGGAAACGCGGGGTTTATCCTTCCTGTCCTGGCGTGCATACCCGAAGTAAGGTATCACCGCAACGATCGTTTTGGCCGATGCCCGTCGTGCCGCATCAATGAGCATCAGCAGTTCAAAAAGGTTATCCGACGGCGAGTGTGTTGACTGGATCAGGAACACATCCGTTCCCCTGATGTTCTCTTCAAAGGAGGGCTGGAACTCACCGTCTGCAAACCTGACCACAGACGATTTGCCAAGTTCGGCGCCATAACTTTGTGCAATTTTCTCACCCAGGTAGGCTGTTGCCGAACCCGAAAAGATGTTGATCTTTGCTGCCATGAGGAGGGGGGATTACTTTTGGCAAATATAAACCATTAAAAACCTTGATGCAAATAAACTAAAAGTTGGGGGCTTAAAAAAAATTGGTAAATTTGTCGCCCCAACACCCCACCCCGAACCCCTCACCAGAGGGGAGGGTTTTAAGCCCGGATGGCGGAATAGGTAGACGCGTTGGTCTCAAAAACCAATGAATGCAAGTTCGTGCCGGTTCGATTCCGGCTCCGGGTACTGAATCGGATTCCTCGCTATTTTCAGCGGGGAATTTTTTTTTACCACCTTCGGAACTCCTTGGTAACACTACGATTAAACGAAAAAGACTGTTGACTTTGTCGGTCAGATATTGTCTGTTTACGGGATCAATGTAAAAACCACCCGGAAACACCAATCTCTGGATTCTTTTCTTGATGTCGAGATTCCCGGAAACCCAATATTTACTGATGTTTTGAGTGAAATGAATTGTTTTATCCAGATGTTTTTGGAGGTCAGATATTTCGATCCGTGCACCTCCATCCTTTTCCCTGAGTTTTGAGATCTCAACCTCGATTTTGGATTGAAACTTCCTGAATATCTCCTCATTAATTTTTCCAAATGCAAATCTCTCTTCTAAAACATCCCTTTCATTCTCCAACTCGGTCATTTTCTTCTTGTATAATGATTCGTTTGACTTTTGGGAATGTGAAGTCAAATCCATAATTTTCTGAATCTGAAGCTTAAATGGTTTAACCAATTCGGGTTTTAACTCATATGACTTCAGAAGCTCAATAAACAGTTCATGGGCACCAATTTTACATTGGGGTTGACTTTTTGTGGTAGTCGTAATAGCAACACCCGGACACTTCTGACATTTGTAATAGTAAATCCCTTTCTTTTTTACATAATAACCCGTCAGCTTCCTGCCACAGCGGTAGCAAAGAAGATCTCCCAAAAGAGGACGATTTGGACACTGTTTTTCAACTTGATAACCTTGTACCCGTTTAACATTTATTTGATTTACTTTCAGAAAGATTTCTGGACTTATGAGTGGTTCATGATTACCCTGAATGACATTACCATCTAATAATTTGTTTGACATCAAACCACAGTAAAATGGATTTCTCCACATATCACTGAGCTTTTGAGCACTCATCTTTACACCGAGGCTATTCAATCGTTTTACAATATCCACATCGGCTGTCCCCTCCAGCTTCCAATGCCATGCCTGTCGTAGTTTTTTTCCTGTATCATTGAGCTCAATCTTTTGAATGTTGCTCCAACGAGTATGATCCGATACCTTTTGACCGTAATGATCGTAACCCATTGGGGCTTTCCCCAACCAATTCCCTGCTTTTAAAAATGATTTCATTCCCGGCACAGAGACTTCTAATTTGTTGATGTTTTCTTCCTCAGCAGCAAGGAGTCTACGATTCAGCTCATTTCTCCCTTTAGGCGTTTCAGTACTAATCCCTGACTTGACCTCAATCAGGTGTACTCCATATCTGTCGATGATTTCATTGACAATAGCGATACTCTTTCCTCCTGACCTTGAGAATCGATTCATTTTAAAGACGAGAATGGCAAAAGGCTTATTCTTTGACTTTTTTACCTCTTCCAAGAGGTTCATGAATTCTTTCCTTGAAATATCATCCTTCCCAGATTCATATGTCCCTCCGAATGTCCTAGACAGCACATACATATTTTCAGATGCAAACTTTTCAGCCGTTAATTTCTGATTACCTAAACTAAAGTTGTTTTCTTGATCCTTGCTGCTCACCCTTGTATAGCACCAAACCTCTTTTTTGTTATTTGGGATAACCTCTTTCTTCTTCCCAAACCGCTGGAATTCATTTAAATCAATCATTGTATTCAATTATTGTTTTTTGGGCCACAACGGCCAAACTAAAGAGTTCGTCTGAAATAATTTCCAAATCATCCTCGTCTAAGTTTCTAAATTCTTCGAATTGCTTCAGGTCTTGAATGGTGATTTTCGCAGCCTTATACAACTCATCATACACATCGTTTTTCTCATTGATATTCATTTATTTACTGATTCATTTTTGTCCCAAATCCTAGGGAGTGGGATAATATCTGACCGAAGTCAGATATATAATGTATCAATAGATTCTCGGATTGTTTGATCTAACTTCAATAAAACCCGAGTTTGACTGAATAGAATTTTTTCACCTAAATGAAAAAGCCTACCCCCTTCAGGATAGGCTTCTTCAAAATCAAACCGTTTCTATATTTACGACTGCTCAGTCGGAGCAACAGTTGGTTCAATTGGAGGATTTTCAGGAACAACATTCACTTTGGGTGCTTTCTTACTGACGGGTTTGGTAAGTTTTGCTGAAGTTGACATCTCATCCATTCTCTTTTTCTCGGTCGATTTATTCTTCACCACCTTTTTCACCTCCTTTTTCGGTGCAGTGAGTAACGAAGTCACGACTGATTCCACCTTTGCTGCAACCTTTGGTTCAGGCTTCTTTTTGGGAGTGGATTTGACCACTGGTTTCTTTTCAGCAACAACCTTTGCTTTGGCTGCAATCTTCTTCACAGGTTCAACCATTTTCACTTCTTTCTGAGCTTCAACTACCGGCTCTGGTTTTGGTTCAACCTGTTTTTTCGTATTCGCTTTAGTAGCTGTCTTTTTAACAGGAACAGGTTTGTCAACTGGTTTCTTTTCAACTTTGACTTTAGTAACAGCCTTTATTTTGGGTTCAATCGGTGCTTTAACCTCTTTTACAGGCTTTTCAGTAACCACAGGTTCGGGTGTTGGTACACTCTTTTTTCTACCCCGTTTCTTTGGTT
Source organism: uncultured Bacteroidales bacterium (assembly GCA_903875045.1). Taxonomy (GTDB): domain Bacteria; phylum Bacteroidota; class Bacteroidia; order Bacteroidales; family FEN-979; genus CAIVAT01. The sequence continues at coordinate 18,108 of CAIQUS010000047.1, read as the reverse complement.
CAGCTTTTTCAACAACTTTTACTGCTGGTTTACGTCCTCTTTTTTTACCCTGTGCTTTTTCTTTGACCACAGGTTCCACTTTTACTGGGTTGGCACCCAGTTTCTTCAAAAGTTCTTGGATTTGGTTGATATACATTTGAGCTTCTTCCATCTCAGCAGTATACATTTCGATCATGGACTCTAATTCCTGATCAGTAAATTTTATTGATTTCATGTTGCTTGTATTAGGTTCAGATTGCAAAAGTACTGATTTTCAAATTACCACAACATACCTGTTAGGGTCGCTGTGGAAAATGGACTTAACAATATTCCAATTTCCACTTCAATAACAATATTTCACCGCGTACCATACCGCGACAAATTCTTCTATGGTGAGATTGCCATCAATAGTAAATTCAATATCAGAAGTGTAAGAAGAACTGCCACCATAAACCTTCCCATCCTTGATGGTTGCAATGATGTCACTGGTATAGGAAGAAGTACCCTTGAAGAGTTTGCTGTCTTTTATGGTAAACGCGATGTCGGATGTGTAGTTGGACGTTCCTTTGAAAACCTTCCCATCCTTGATGGTATAAATGACATCACTTGTGTAACTGGAAATGGCTTTGTAAACCCTGTTGCCAGAAACATGACAGAGTACATCCGAAGAATATGACGAATTCTTCTTGTACACTTTCCCATCCTCCACCCTGCAAATAACATCGGAACTGTATTGGGATGTGCCTTTATAAACTTTGACCTGTGCAGATGTGACAGTGCTCATTGCTAAAAGGACGCTTATTAATACAATGACGATTCTCATTTGACTTTCACCTTGGTTCCCACTTCCTCCACGAATTCTCTACAGAATTTGATAGCAGGGATCATGTGAGCGGGTATCTTCACCGAAGTATTCTTGGTGATGTTTCTTCCCAACTTTGCCGCCCGTTTCTTTAAAATGAAACTTCCAAATCCCCGGAAGTAAATGTTCTCGCCCTTTATCATTGAATCTGTTAGTGTTCCCATCAGAGATTCAACAATCCCTAAAACTACCACTTTGTCAATTCCTGTCTTGTTTACGATGTCGGTAACGATGTCTGCTTTTGTCATTTGCAACGGATTTAAGTGTTTATTGATAATGCCTGAAAACCAGATCACGAATGTCCTCATTTTTTTTCACATACAAATCCCAATTTGATTAAAAACAGGTAGATCTGTATTGACCTTTACCATTCTCGGTATACTGATTTTTATCCAAAAACCGGTTTACACCTTTAATATATAATGAAGGGAACCACCCCAAACCGAAGTTCAACCGGATAAAAAGTAATCAAAACCGATGATAACAACATTGAATAAATACGAAAAAGACTACATAGAAACTCGATTAGACGATCAACAGGACTCAAATGGATTTGCATTCAATAAAAAGTTGATGATCCTTGAGTCGAATTGGAAGCCCGATGAGGTTTTTAACGATATTTCAGTCTTTCCATTCCTGAGTAACATTTCAACCATATTAAAAGATCAGCCTCCGATAACTGTTGGACATAGACATTTTGACAGCTTAAGAGGACTAAATTTTTATTTAAAATTTCCCGAAGGACAGATCTGGAATGATTCGGAAAGTTGGGGAACGCAGGTGTTTTATGTAGGAACCCATGGTTCCACTGCAACCATTCAAACGAGCATGGATGTCATCAGAAAAGATGGGTTGATGAATGCATTTAAAGGATTTGACAATTGGCCAAATATCATCTTCCTTGGTGGATGTGGTATTTTCTCCGGAAAGGAAGGAGATGCTTTTGGTTATGACCTGCTGGCTTCATCTGGAACACGTGCCCTTTTTGGTTACAAATCACCAGATGTTGATTTCTTAAACAGTACCATCATAGAACTACTGTTTCTTTCAAAGTTTTACTGTATAAAGGGACGTAACCCTTTCGACTGTTTGCAGGAAATCTATGATTCTATAATGGATGAGTTTGTTCCTGCCCATGAAATTGGCTTCACGCTATACTTGCAGTAACGATTTTCAAATGATGAAAAAAAGAATAACAACCGACAGCAAATGCAGAAGATAATCAATTTGTTGCTCCGGTTGTCCAGAACAAATGATCTCGTTACAAATAATCCAACCTACACCCGGATTTTATCACTCGTTCCGGGTGATAATTTCACCATTCTATCATATTCAAGAATGGGAAATGTCATATAATTGACAATCTGTAATTTAACTGAAAACGTGAAACATCATGATATACTATACTACCTATATATCCTAATTTCATTAAATCATTTAGTCAGGATGTATCTCAAACAGGGTTTTTAAGTATTTGAAATATTTAATCAACAATAAAAAGTAATTGAAATTGAATTTGAAACAATATTGATGTCAAATTATTTTTTTTATACAGAATTATTTCGTATCTAATGATAATAGAGGTTTTTAATAAAAATTGTCTCTGGTTTAATTACATTTATATAAAAATAGTGAAAAACTCATTTTCCTGCCCTATAAATGATGCAAAATATTTTCCATATTTCACATCATCTCACACCCTGAACATCGATTATACGGCATCTAATAAAGCCTGTTTTAACCATCAGATTATTTTTGAAATAATTTTTTTTATTCGGAAATATTTATAAGAAAAGGAACTTACTGAGGTTCGTTAACTAGTTGGCATCTATATTACAAGGAATCTCCGAATTTTTTTATGTCGCGGAATATTCGTAATTTTGAAGCCTTATTCGAAACCTGTTCTTTGACATCTGAAGGTCTGTGTGTGATGACATAAATATTTAGTATTTCTGTGTTTCATTCAATATATTTCTAATAGATTATGAATTGATTATTTCATAATTAACTATTCAGAAATATATCGTCCTTTTTTATTGAAGTAACCAATACAGGTTATTTAATTGTGATAATTCTAATATCAATTCCTATTAAAGATTTCGTGATTTAAAATTGATTGTGGTTTTTTAAAGTATAAACCCTTATGGGAAAGGTATGCTCCGATGAATTCATTTTGAAGGTAAATGAAGGTCAATTATTAAGTTAATAAAATATTTGTATAAAAAAATTATTTACAAAAATAATTAGTGGAATAACGAACCGTTCTACTTGATCATCAAGGTTCTAAATTTTTTTTATATTAAGATTGTTTGTACATTTGTAGTGTTAAATGCGTCCTTTGAAATCCTGAAAGACTTTTGTGTGATGACAAAAATATTATGTATTTCTGTAATTCATTCAATATTTATTAAAGTATTTATGAATTATTTTATCCGTATATTCATAATTAATTATTTTGAAAAATATCGTCTTTTTTTGATGTAACCAATCTGGTTATATAATTGTGATAATTCCAATCACAATTGAAATTCCTATTGAAAATTTAATGATTTAAAATTGATAGTGGTTTTTTACGATTAAACCCTAATGGAAGAATTATGTACTGATGAATTCGTTTTTAAGGTAAACGATGATTCTTCAAAGTTATACCATCATGTTCTTTTAAGATTTGTTAGTCTAATACATCCAATTGATTTACTGTGAATTAAAATAAGGTGAAAAACCTCACGGGTAGGATTACGTACGGTCGGTCACACTAAATTCCTTCAGGTTTATCCAGACGAATATAAAAACCTAAAAACAATATATATGGAAACCAAAACTGATGTTAGAATGTACACTGTTATTTCTTTGAACAAGTCCAAAAGTATTATGAGGTCTATTCAGTTATCAAATGATGATTTAGGAAAATACTTTTCCAAAGAATTGTTGAATCAGTTTTCACACATTAGTGCCTTTCCGTCTATTTATTCGGAAAAATTGGTCGAAATCGGAATTATTTCCATTGAAAAAATGTCAATTGGATTGACTGAACAAATTGTAATTAAATTGAATCCTTGGAATTTCACTAAAAGATTTTCTAAAGGGACTTTCCGTGTATTCACTAAAGATGTTGATCATTATCCTGATCCTATCCAAGATGATAATGACAACACTGAACTACCTATTGAAATGGTGGTGGAGTCATCAACCATTAATAGCGCTGAAAATGAACTACGGTCTGAAACGGCTGATGGTGATGAAACAACAAACAAAAAGAAAACCGAATACAAGTCTTTACCAGTTGGCAAAACTGGCCCAACGCCTATTGGGTCACTGAAAAATAATTATTCACTGATCTTCCGATCGAATAACTATTCAATAGGATTTCAGTTGAAAAACGTCGCCTAAAGTCAATAATAACATATAGTTATCCAGTGATATAACATTTCGAAGATGGGATAAAATCTTCCGAAACGGCCATAATTATGCAAATTATTTCACAAATATTTCACAGATAATCCATTCAATAAACGATAACCCAAATCTTATAGTAATTGAAATATGAATAAAAAATTAGATAAACCGACAACACTTCATCTGTATCATTTATTGAAGGATTTCTATGAAAGTTATAATACGATTGACGAATATAATAGAATGAAAAAAACCGAAAAAAGAAAATAATATGGACACAACTGATTTTTTCAATGAAGATTTGAATCCAAGGGAATTCGACATTTCCTATGAAGAGGTTAAAGAACCGGAATTTATAACGAATGTGAATCTATCTTCCAGTTATACTGTTGTAAGACAAATCGGAAAACAGATCCGTTTTGTTGTAAAAAACCATGGTAAGATAATAGGATTTATCCGGATCAGTTCACCGGTGTTATCCATCAAACCAAGAAACGACTATTTCAAAAGTCCGTTAAAACACTATCATGTAAATCCATTTATGTTGAATGGGAGTGTCATTGTGAGTATTCAACCGTTCGGTTACAATTTCAATGGCGGAAAATTACTAACCTCCTTGTGTATCAGTAATGAAATGACTGATCGAATTCGGAAGTTTCTACCAGAATACTGCTTTTTTGAAACAACCAGTCTGAAGGGTGAAACCAAACAAGCATCACAGTATGATGGGATGGAACCATACCTAAGGAAAAATGGATTGACAACCAGCCGTCAATTACAATTTCCTACCGCTGATGTCTATAATGAACTTCGTCACTGTATTGAACCAGTATACGGTGAAAAGGAATTCAATGGTCGGGTTACAAGTAGAAAAAGTTCACCAAAACTTCGTGAATACACCAAACTGATATCAATTTTTGAAAAGGAATTGAAGGAAATGGATATCGACAAATACAATTCCTTTATTGAGTTGAAGAGAAGTAGGGTGAATCTTCAAAATTTAAAAGGTTATTACTATTCAACACTTGGGTATTCAAACGTCCGTGAACACATCCTTTATAATGAACCACTGAAGGAAAACGACAGAGCACGCTTTGATTTTAAAAACCTTTACGAAAGGTGGCAAAGAAAAGCTGTTGAAAGATACGAAAGGTTGAAATCCGAAAATCGGTTTAAAACCAAATTGGAAACCCAAATATTTTAACTAAATAAAAACCAGTCATATGTACAAAATCGAAAAAAGGGAAATCGCAAGTTTACATCCACATCCACGTAACAAAGAAATCTACGGAACATTGGATGTATCTGATTTGGTGGACAGAATTAAAATCACCGAACGAATTGAAGCTATCAAAATTACACCGGAAGGTAAAATCCTGAGTGGACATCGTAGGACTAAAGCTGCTGAAGAATGTGGTTATACGGAAATCGACTGTATCATTGTCGATGACCTTGATCCAAACCAACAACTTGAGTTACTTCTGGATGAAAACTGTTACCGTGAAAAGACCAACTACCAGAAGATCATGGAAGGGATTGTCTATCACGAAATTGAATCAAAGAAATCCGAACAACGCAAGATTGAATCCGGTAGGAAGAATCTTGGCTTGCCAGTGGTGGAAAATGAACCCACCACTGATGTTTCCAACAACAGTGAAAAGGGTAAAACCCGTGACATCGTTGGTAAAAAAGTGAAAATTAGTGGTAAAACCTTTGAAAAAGGGTTGAAAATTGTTGGAAGAATCAATGAAGAAACGGATCAGGAAATCAAAACATTTCTGTCTGATCAAGCAAATCGCAGTGTTGATTCAACCTTTAAACTGGTTAATAAATCATCGGAATTCATCAAAAAGGTGAAAGATGAATTTGATTCCAAAGGTGGTTTTATCACAAGTATTATCCATCAGATTGAAATGGATGTACACGTTGAAAAACAACACCTTAGTCCAAATAATCTGTACTCGATGTTATTCATGGTTCTGAAACAGACAAAAACAAACCTGAAAAAACTATTTGACATTCCAATGTCCAAAATCACAGATGATAATTCGATTTTTTACGTCTGGGTAATTCCTTCAATGGTTGAACAAATCATCAAAGTCCTAAATACGTGGGGCTATTCTTTTCTGATGTGTGATTCATGGGAAGGTAAGGATGTTGAAAAACGGGATCCATTCACCGGAGATGGCATCCAGATTTTGTGTGTTTTCACTAAAGGGAATATAGATATGGGATTTCTTACAAAAATGTTTTTCAGGTTAAAGAAAGACCAAATCGATCCATTTTTAAATTTTGATCAACTTAAATTGTTGATTATAAAGGATTATGCCAAGGAGAAAAAAATATCATTTGATTGTGAAGACACCTGTGAAATTTGGGGACAATAAGATTTCCGATAACACCTTGTAACTATAGAAATTTTCTAACAAACAATAAAACCAATTACCATGATCGAAATTCATACCATTCTGAAAAACATTACCGCTATCACTGGTGGTTTCCAAACCGATGAAACCAATATTTCTGATTTCAATCAGATTCTTTTAACCGGGAGAAAAGAAACTTACAAAATTCCCAATCCGATATTTTCCAATGGATTACCGGTAAATCCATTTGGATAGATATTTAACACAACTTCCTGTATACCTGTTATTTAATTAAACACTGATAAAATATAAATGTTTTGTCATGGCTACCGCTATGTCTTTTAAAACCGAAACCAATAATCAATAAACATGAGAAATATCAATTTAGAAATTGAAAAAGTAATTCAACAGAATACCAGAAAAAACTTCTTCCATGACTGGTTTGAACAGAGGGGACTTGATATTGAGGGATACCAGCAAGAAATATTATGTTACAAATTGATATTTGAAGGAAAACCACTGGTATTGGCAGTTTCACCCGGGGGTGGTAAAACGTTAATGGCAATCGCTGCAATCGATAAGTATTGTTTGGACAACCCAACACACCGGGTTTTGGTATTAACCCATGCTCAAACCAACCTTCGATCACAATTTGCTAATGAAATTATCAAATCGAAACCAGATTTTAGTTTTTCAGTTGTTGTGACAAAACCAAATCCAGAGGATAGTTTTCCACAAATCAAACCTAAGGAAATTCTATCATGTGATAGTCAGGTCATCCTTTCTTTACCACATAGCATTAGAAAGAGAGCCCTTCAACACTTTGATTTGATCGTTGTTGACGAAGCACATCAGTATTATTTCAAGACAATGGATCAAACGATCATTGAAAAAACTAATCCATCAAATCGCTTACTGTTAACCGGAACCCCAAGTCCATTTATTTTAAGAAAAGATGAAATTATTGCGGTTTCCCTTCAAGATCTATACAAGGTTGGAAGGGTTGTTAGTCCCAGCATTGAGATCGCGAGTTCAACCTATGACTTCACACAAAGGGATTTCAACAATGAAAAGGAATTGAAATCAGGAGTTGTCATCAAACAAGAGGATACTATTGAAACCCTTAATTTATTACTTCAACAGATAACCCAAAAAACAAATTCCCAAAAGAATTGGACTGATTCATTGAAAATGTTATCAAAAACAATGATTGTTTGCCGAAGTCAGCCCCAAGCAAAACAGGTTTATACGTTTTTTGAAACACAAAACATCAATGTCGCATTAAGCATTTCCAAAACAGACACTAAATCCAGTGAAATCAGACGCTTTATCGATGAAAAAGAATGTCATGTCTTGATTGTTGTCGGTAGGGGTATCCTTGGTTTTAACTTCACCGAACTTGCGAATGTCATTGATATGTCGTGCAGTCAGAACATCGACAGGATACTTCAATTACTGTGTAGAGTGGTAAGGAACCCTAAAACAGACATCCAGAAGCAATTCTTCAAGGTAATACCAATGTATATGCAAGATCACTTCATCGATGTTATGCGAGCGGTTGCATGTCTTACCATCCATGAATACTATGTACAATACAATGGACGAAGTTTTTTTGACATTAAAAACCCGGTAATAAAGGCCCTAGAAGAGGGTAATCCTAAAATAAATGAAGATGGTCTGGGTACAAGACGTAGGCCGAAAAGTACGAATATACGTCCAGTTGAAATTACCGGGGTTCCCTTGTTTGACTTTTTTGAACCAATCAAATCTGCCAACAATGAAGTTTTAGATTCATATGCTCATACTTCATTTGACCATATAAATAGTGCCTATCTAAATTTTAAGGGATTGGACGTTGAAGTAGTCTTTGACATCATTTATAAAGAATATGTCAAAGGGAATTGCAAACGTATATCTGATTTAAAGAGAGTATATCCAAAGGGATTAACGTATTTAAACCGGAACAAACTGGTTTATGAATTCGGTCTTCAATATGGAATAAATAGTAGAATTCCGTGGAATAAAATGCCGATCAAACAATCATATCCATTGATCCACAAACGATACATGAAGAAAAATTGCAGCGGGAGAATATCCCTTTCCAAGGCATTCCCAAGTGGGTATAGATATTTGGTTAGTAATGGTTTACTGCAAGAATTTCGTGAAACTTATGATATATAATCAGTAACTAATAAATCAAATTAAACCTGAAAAATTTCTTAATAAATAATCACAACTAAATAAAAACACCAAAATCATGAAACAGAAAAAATCAGCAAACAGAAAATCAAGCATTTATTATCCAGTGAGTAAGAATATTTACTTCGATGGAAATTTATTTCGAGTTAGGATAACCAGACATGGCAAGACTTTTTCACAAAGCTGCCAGTCAAAGCAATTAGCCCTTGACTGGGTTGAAGCTTTTAATCTGAAATATGTCTATCCGAAGGAATGGCTTAAGAAGTGGATGTGGGAACTATTATTTTCTTCAGTGACACCCATGGAGAAGAAGAAATATTTGTTGAAAACGTGGAGCAATATTTCGAAAAAATCAATTGAGATGGATTGTGCCTGTTATCAACTTTTATGGTACTGTAAGTCTTCCCTTGGTAGTGAAGGGAAAACAGAGGCAAGCTTCATGAAGTTTATTTTGAAAGACATCGAAAGCATCCATTTGATGATAACATCAAAGCAGTAATTCAATTGCAGCTTTGCTGACAGTCAGTATAGTGTAGGGAGCACAGTGGTTGTTAAACTTTAACAACCAAAAAGATCCGTTCAACTCGGAATACTGATACTAACCAATTAAAAACAACTTATGAAAGATTATCCCATCAATCAACAGCAAAGGACGAAGTTTCACCCACCCTGCAACAAAGGGAGAGTAATTCAGTTTGATCCGGAACAAAGGTGTGGTGTTATTAAAGGTAATACCGGGGAAGAGATACCATTTTTCCGATTACCCCAAAATGAGCATGTTAATATTGGAACTCCTGTCTTATATGGGAGAAAACCACAGGTCAAATTTTTCAACAAATGGAATGCGATAAATATACAAAGAGCATATATTTCGCAAGATAGCTGTTTTGTTATTGATAGCGGATTAAGCCATGTCCATGGTGATCTAAAGAAACGGTTACAAACAATCATAGGTAGAATCCGATGTGGTCACCGTAACTATTTTCATGAAACAGTAACATTCAAAGATATCATTGGGAAATCAAATTGTGTAACCGTATCTTGGGAAGATGAAATTGTTTATGCAAAAAGGGAAGGGCGGAACAAATATTCCAAATTTGTGAAAAACAGGGATGGGGAACCAACAAATTCTGTTTCGATCTTTCTAATGAGAAAGCAAGAATTCTATATTATCAAATCTTGTTATTATGGCAATCTAAAAGAATCAGACCCATCAAATGAAGGTATTGAAGGGTATGAAACATTCTGGCTCAACCATGCACTTGTTTTTGGCTCTGAGCCCATTGATCAGAAAACTATCACTTCAGTTTGCCCTTGGACTAGAATCAATGAAAACAACAGATTGGGAAGTTTATTTAAGTAATCCCATCTTCCTCATCAATGGTCGCATCAGACGTAATTTCTGGAAGCATTTCCCGACTTTCTTTGGACGGGAGTGCTTCCAGTTCTTTAAACCAACCGTTAATAAAATGGATGGGGGTTATACAATTCTTCAAAAGTATTTCTGGCTTTGGTTAATTCCTTGTGGCTTTATCCAGCATCCCACCCAAATTCTCAAACTAATCTTAACGGCTCATGGAAATGAACTAATGTTTTTCTTTTCACTTCACCTGAAAGGCAATTTTATTGCCAATTTGAATGAATTCATATTAATAACGGCATAAATTAAAAGACAAATATTTATATTCAATAATATGTATCATCTTAATATTCAATATATAAGAGTTATATGCCTATTATTGATTATTAAGCGAAATTTTTTTTCGTCTCCAAATCCTGCTCTGGATATGGATTTACAAGCATCCGATGCCATTCCTAAATAACAATAAAATTTTACAATTTGTAATTTCCGTTTTTCCTTTCCAATTTTGCATTACTTGTTAGTTAATAAATTAATAATGAATATATTATAACTAAATAAATAATGTAAATATGGATATTAAAATTCATCTAACCGATTTTTTTGAATTGTATAACTATTTGAATAATAGAGGGACTCCAATGACACTATCCTCACAGTACCCCCGGCTTTGTAAACTAGCAGATGAAATATTGGAGTATTATGAATTACCACAGGAACAAATGTTTTTTGATATTCTAATTGAATTCACCCGTGAGGAAACATTGAATCCAAGAGCACTGGATTTTATCAACTATAAGTTGAAGGTTGCATCGATAAAAGTTCAAAGGGGATATTACAAAACAGATGAAATACCCCTTCCCAAACAGCTAAAACCTATTGTAAGCAAAGAAGTGTGGGTTTATGTTCGCAGTCATTACGACCAGCAAATAAGATATTATGACTTCATCCAAATTGAAAATGGTTTCAGGTTGATGTGGAATTACTCAAAAAAGGACGTGTTAGTGAGTACGGATTTCATCCGTGTAGTCGATCATTACCTATCCTCTATGGAAATTCCATATGATCGTGGTAAAATGGTCAAAGTCGTTGATCTGATTCTGGAATACCTTGATGAGCTTGGGTATTGGAATGGTTTCCCTTTTTAAACGGAAATGGTATGCAAAACAAAATTAAGTTTATTCATCGATGGGGAATCCAAAGTATGGGGTTCGTATTTCTATTTCCATTGTTCAGTCTCGCCTTCAATTTGGATAGTGATTCAACACAATATTATTTCCCGATTATGGACTACCTGAATGTTTATCAGGGAGCAGGGTATGAAAGTCGGGTAATCGGACAATTAATGCAAACCGATCTCATTTCTGTTCGTACAACCAAGGATGGTTGGTCAAACATTGTGTTATCTGGTAATCCAAATACGGGTTATGTGGTTTCAAAATTCCTTACAAAATCTGATTATTCTTCCGGAAAGTTGAATAAGAATGATTTGTTTAGCAGTGGAAACGGGGAATTCTATCGTACCGGGATGTGGTATTATCAATCAACATTCAAAAAGCACATGGTGTCAATTACTATTTTGGGTGTGATAATATCGGTGGTCATGGGAATTTTTCTATTTGTATTCTTTCGTAAAGGAAAAGCACCCGACCATGGAAAGATTAATGATTACTTTGGAAATCTACCATTTGATGTAAAAAGCAGTCCTGTTATTGCTTGTTTTACCCTAATTGCCATTTCTGAAGCTACATTCACCGGATTAATTACCCAAATTGTAATTCCCATTTCGATTTTTTCATTTGGTTACGAATTCACTTTAATAGTGTCCCTTTTCCTTTGGATGTCAGGTATTGTTTTAATTCCTGTTCGATTACCAGTTTTAATGGATAGACTCGGTTACCGATGGATATTTTAATCATTCGGAAACCATTATAAAATAACCTTACTCAAAACAAGATCCAACCATGATCCCGAATAATACCATAGTTTACCTATCATCACTACTTCCGGATCGTTATCCGGAATTCACGACTAACTTGACGAAGATTCTCACAGAAGAAGGGATTTCCGTTAGATTTCTTTCCGGAACAAAAGATTTATGGTGTCGAGATTTCATGCCAGTTCAATTGTCAAAAGACCGGTACATTCAGTTTGTATATAAACCCGATTACTTGGTTGGATTTGAAGATAGGAGGACTAATCCTTATGTTGTAGATCTCCGAATTGAGCCAGTATTTCATTCAAAACTGGTGATTGATGGAGGGAATGTTGTCAAACAAGGTAGTACCGTTATTTTGACTAATAAGATTTTCAAAGAGAATCCTTCTTTTAGAAACTATAAACCAAAATTGATCCAGCAATTAACCAATGAATTGGAAGTGACAAAGGTGGTAATTATCCCGCGGGATTCCAATGACATATCAGGACATGCTGATGGGATGGTGAGATTTGTGTCCGAGAATACCGTTATCATGAATGAATATCTGGAATCCGATAGTTATTCTCCCACATTTGTTGATAAATCTGTACAGGCTTTGGAATCACAAGGAATCCGGATTGCTGGAACTCTTCCTTACAGAGCATTCAATCGGAAGAACCGGGATGGTGATTATACCGCTATTGGGTGTTATATAAATTATTTGGAAGTTCACAACCTTATAGTATTCCCTACCTTTGGGATATCCGAAGATTTAACCGCATTTGAAAAAATTCAACAGTTTTTCCCATCAAAACGAATTGTTCAGATTGATTGTAAGAAAATTGCAGAAGAGGGTGGAGTGTTGAATTGTATATCGTGGAACTTTTAAATCTCAAAACCAAACATTATGAAAGAAATCAAACACAAGTTCAGTGGTCATAAAATTCAAAAAGACACTGAAATCCTAATCATCGGAACCTTCAATCCAGATACCGAAGGGAATGATGCTGAATTCTTCTATGGTCGATCACGAAATTATCTCTGGAAGATATTACCTTTATGTCTTGGGAGTGAAGATTTAAAGGGAAAACCCTTAAATGAAAAATTACGTTTTATTGAAAAAATGAAAATTGACTTCACCGACTTGATAGACTCAGTACAGATCGACCCGGGACAAGAAACCAATTATGATGATAAATACCTTGATAATCATGATCCGGAATGGAATAATGTTCTAAATTTGATTGCCAGTCATAAATCAATTAAAAAGGTTTGTTTTACCCGTAGATCGTTTGGTGGTATTCCAAAAATGAAAAAACAGATTTCCGAAATAAAGGAATATTGTGAATCAAATGGAATTCAATTTCAATATTTAGTCACTCCTGCAAGGTTTTATTCAGAACCAAAACTCCATGAATGGAAGAAACTCCTGATTGGTTAATTGTAAATGAATACAAAAGCAGAAATCACTTTATCCAGTATTTCAAGATGGTAGAATAGAACCCGATGGGTTTGTTCTGTATGTGGTTTGGGGTTTATTTTCCACCGAATTTGTCACGGTAGTAGTCAACTTTGAAGTCATGAATTGGCTTTGTCGATTTTTCGTATTTAGCTTTGTTTTCCAAATATAGTCTTGATTTTGAAAGACCAATATTTGAGGTGCCTGATGGAGAATATAAAACAATCAATTTAATCGGTCTCCCAAAAATTTCTTTGTCGATTATTACTTCACGGTTCTGCTTAATATCAGGGGTAATCTCCAGCCCTAAAATATCTTCATAAAAAAGTTTGAAAGCGTTATTTCTACCGAAACCACTTGTAAATAAAATCTCTACAATATTCGAATTTCTAATGTTGTCTTTTATTTGTTTGTTGAGTTTAATAGGGATTAAGTCTTTGTCTAATGCGGTTGGATTTTTTCTGTCACATTCCCTAATTGTGTCGCTGATTGATATTTTTTTATTTTTCAAAAATGCTAAAATACCGTCCAACGTCAAAGGTTGTTTGAGGTCGTTTGGAAATGCTTCGCTTAAAAGCATCCAAATACTTGTCATGTTACCATAGAAAAAAGGGATTGAAAAATTTTCATGGTCGTGAGGGTGAATTGTTCCAACGATTAATTTTTCGCTGTCTCTCGAAATAGGATATTTGTCTAAAAATTGATGTGTTGTTGTCATAATTTCTATTTATAAGTTGTCATTTATTACCTGATCACTGTTTGCGTTTCCTATAATCCCCAATGGTTTAATCTCATTCGAACTTTCTTGCCTTTAAGTCACCTTTCATGACAATGGCCGTTCCACATTTGACCAAGTCTTCTTTTATCTAATTTATCGGCTGCGTTGTCTTCCATAATTGTTGTGTTTTGTTCGATGGAATGTATTTGGTTGTGTTTTAAAGTCGGATAAATAGTCGACTCTAATACTTGAATAAAAGTACTAAGAAATCCTCTTGGAGATACTATTCTCCAAAAATAAACATAGCATCATTATATTGGATTATGATTCTGCCAGAAGGGAGTATTGTAAATACAGCTCTCATAAAGTTGATCTTCTGAAACGACTAATCAGATAATTATGGCATCGGTTAAAAAGAAACGAGGTAAAAGGAATTAGCGTATCCTATCGGGGAATTACCGCCACAGTTTGATCACTTGTCCAGAAAGTTTGATCATGACCAAATCACCCCTTTCTATTCCTCAAAATCGTTCGTTGTTCCTGAGTGAGATATGGGATGAACCGTATCAAGTCTCTCAGAAACCGTTTTACCAGTAAGTAAATTAGCACAAGCAGCCTTGACTTCCCTTAATCCATTCCACAAGTCATATCTGTTCATCTTATTTATAATGAACTTGTTCCATGACTTTTTGGTTCATTAATGATTTTGAAACCATCAAAATGTGACTTTAAAATGGTAATATATAGCATGAAAACAATCACCTCAAAAATGATGCTGTATTATAAAAAACCAGAAACCGAAAATGAAAAAGTGAATCTTTTTTTTGATTTTGATACTATACACCAACGTGTTAAAGGTCGTTATCCTGAATCCACCCTTTACCGATTACTCCATAAAAGATGTCATACATCAGTTCGTTACCAAAATCGTGATTTATACCCGTATGAAGATATCATGAGCATACCGGAGATTTCCAAAGAAATGAATAATGATGAATAAAATACTAACGTTTGAAGGACACAAACAATCCAGAATCAGGATGAAGCACAGAAAGCAGAGAAAGGAGGAAGGTGAAATTCCTAAAATTAGGCCGGAACAGGGTGAACTAAAAAATAGCCCTGATTTAGCAATAACATCTGCTAGTTGACAAAGACTTCAATGTAAAGGTTCCCCCAGTCCGTCCTTCCGTTTTGAATATCCAGTCCTTCCGATATGATTTTTGGGTGATATTTAACCAAATATGGCACCAATCTACCTGATTGTAGACAAAACTGTCTCACTAATTCCAAAATTTCTGGTCTTTCACGTTCACAGATGATGGTTGGAAGAAGTTTGATATTGTTTTTCAACAAATCATCAATCTTCTGCTGAAAAAACTGTTGTTTCAGGTAGTCGTCCATAGGACAAAGTTTCTCAAGTTCAATGAAATAAAAAAATCGGACTACGGATTTTAATATATAAAGGGAAAAAACTGACATGATAACCCTCAAAAATGTATCAAATAAAGATTGTATAAAGTCCCTAAAAGACTACTTGGACAATGAAAAAAGAAATTTCTCGATTTGTTTGATCGGAGAATTTGGATACGAACCATTTGATTATGATCCGACTGAAATGAAAAAGGAATTCAAAAAAGTAAAATCAAAGTTAAAGTTTGATCTTCATGAGATTATGGAAGATATCAACGACAAGTTATCGAATTTTTGGTTTTGGATCATCAAAAAACCGAAGCAGGAGACAATTCTTAAATTAAATATCCTGATGGAATACTTGCAGATGAGAAAGTACAACAATCCGGGGATAAACTTTGAGAATAAGACTATAATCATATTTCACCTTCAAGATCCCGAAAATGAAGAAATCCATTGCCAGATTGTTGGAAGTACACCCATTCACCCCGAGCATCCTGATTTTTTCGAAACCATGCAAGCGGGTGTTAACACTTTCTTGAAGAATCATTAAGGTTTCGTCCAGATTTCTAAAAAACAATTAGTAAAAGGTGGCATTACTTACCACTTTTTACATTTACAACAGGCCAAAAATCAGCACCGTTGAATAATTCTACTTGTGAATAGTTACCAACTTCAATAATTTTTTCTTCATCATCTAAATCTTTCCACTTTTCACCTTCATTTTCTTCTTCATACCATTC
Source organism: uncultured Bacteroidales bacterium (assembly GCA_903875045.1). Classification (GTDB taxonomy): domain Bacteria; phylum Bacteroidota; class Bacteroidia; order Bacteroidales; family FEN-979; genus CAIVAT01. Next base: position 1,698 of record CAIQUS010000047.1, on the reverse strand, counting down.
TTTAACTTCTTTTTCAGTAATTTCATAAACTACATTGTAGGATGATGTAAATTTTTTCATATTATATTTATTTTAGGTTAAGTATCAAGTATAGTGAAAATTTCTGAATAAAAAAAATCAACCCTAAATATATGAATACCTGAATGTTGTTGATTAACACCTTTTTGAATCATCATTCAGAATTTCCTTTCGATAGGTTTCCTTCCACTGTATTTGTGGATTGTCTTTATACCTGTCATATAGTGGAAGGATGAAGTTTGAATCATTCTGCCATGCTCGTAATTCATCCGCACGTTTCAAAGTTTCCACATCGTTATGCCCATTCCTTGTTAACGTTTGGCTTATATTGTTAAACTTACCAATCCAAATTTCATTGGTTACAAACGGTAACAGTTTTTCAATCAACTCCGGAATGTTTTTATCCAGCATCGGCTCAGCTGAAACGCTGGTTTTGAAACCTAATCCGTGAGCCAGTTTTAACGCCTCAAACCTTTCTTCAAATGACGTAGCACCTATTTCCCAAAATTTCAATGTTTCAGAATTGGTTGATCCGATGGTGATACAAATGAGCAATTGGTTTTTGTATCCACCGAATTCCTTACAAAGTCTGTCAATTACTTCATAGTGAGCTTTGGTGATGAAGAAAACATCATTGCCAGCATCTAACACTCTTCTTAATTCATCAACACAGACATCCAAACTTGCAATACTTATATCGTGGCTAGCTGGTATCATAATTGTGCCATCATATTTCTTCATTTTACAATTCAAATCATGCTTCCTAATTATTTCTAACTTCCAATTTCCGGGCAATACCCTTACTACCCTATAACTGAAAGCACAGCTGAAACAATATTTGCACTGATTGGCACAGCCGGTAATAAAATTCATTTTGTATTTCGCCCATTCCTTGTCACCAAAAAGGTTTCGTTGTGGGGCTAGTTTTGTAATCATTTTTATATTTGTTTATGATTAGTACTTCTTCTTATATAAGAATTAAAAGAGGAAGTTTAACTTAGTTTGAAGGGAATCAGTGTTTTGAAAAAAGGTTGAAAAAAAGACAAATAAAAAACCGTGATATTTCTTACTTTCGTTTGGACTTATCTATGACTGACATGAAAGGGAAAGAGAAAATCACTTTACCAAGCAATGCATCAAAATTAACTGGTGATCGTTTCGCATCAATTGATATAATGAAGTTTACAGATGATCCGATAGAACAAAAGATGATTGATCGGTTTGGCCTTGTTTGCCCATCATGTACCAAAGGGTTGCTTAAAAATTTCTGTCCAGATTGTGGTAGCAAAACTATCGTACCTAATTTTTGCAAAATATGTAATCTTGAATCCAGCTCTCAGTTTTGTGAAAATTGTGGGACAGTCATATATTCTCAAGGTATGGACCCTAAAAAATTCCTTTACCTATCGGGAAATAATCTTGAACGGCAATTGAACAAATTAGTCGCTCTGTTAAGCACTCCCAGTGATTATCAATTCCAAATATTTTCCCTTATTGAAATAGTTATACAGGTATTATCAGAAACAAGAAAGGAGATATCTATTCTATCTGAGAAGTTCAAAAAACTTGATGATAAACTTGATGTAATTGATGGCAACATTATTGATATCGAACATGAAATTGAGCGTTCTATAAAAAGTCTAATAGAGAAAAACTCAGAAATAGGAAATAAATCATTGG
>CAIQUS010000046.1 GCA_903875045.1 uncultured Bacteroidales bacterium | reverse complement strand
TCAACAATGATCAGCTTGGGGATCAGAAATTTTAAAAACCAGAACAGTTTTTCCCAGGCAAGTATTTCATACGGCATGATGGAAGCCATCTGGCCGTATATTTTCACAAATTGCTTGGCCTTGATTTTATAATCGGCCTTTGCCTTATCATCAAATTCAAGTCCTGAGTTAAACCGATCTGCTGAAATATCAATGATCGGACTTAATTCCTGTGCATTTACACCGTTGAAATATTTTTCTACAAAATCTTCTACTTCAAGCCATTCATAAACACCTGCATCATCCAGAGTCGCCTTGAGATCATGCAAAACATTGATATCAGTGGATTTGCTTAGGGTGGTTGAAGTATAAAACGGATCAAATGCATCCTTGATATCCTCGGTTGAATTGTAGAAATCGAGTATGAACAAATCTTCGGTTTTCTTTCCCAACTTGTCGGCAGAGCGGTTTAACCTCGACAACGCCTGTACCGCCATGACACCCTGCAGTTTCTTGTCAACATACATGGCAGTTAGCTTGGGCTGGTCAAAACCTGTCAGATATTTGTTCGCAACAACCAGCACACGATACTCGTCCATGTCGAAATATCGGGCGATTTTATCACCAATATAACCGGGATCAGTGGGTTTTGCAGAATCCAGCAAGGCAGGGAAATTGTTTATGCCATCCTCGGTAAACTCAATGCCCTTGATTGTTTTGGTTCCCGAAAATGCAATGGCAATGCTGAAAGGGTTTCCGCGTGCATCCAACAATTTTTTAAGTGCAAAATAGTAATTGATGGCAGATTCTATACTTTGTGTAGCTACGATTGCCTTTGCCTTGCCCTTTAATTTTTTCGTATTAACCAATTTTGAAACAAAATGGTCGAGCATTATTTCCGCTTTGGTGGCAATCGTTTGTTTGTTTTGCTCAACAAAGGTTCTCAGTTTCTTTTGCGCCTTTATGGTATCAAACAACGGATTTTCCTGGATGGATTTTTCTATCTCATAGTAGCTTTTGTATGTGGTATAATTGGCCAGTACATCGAGAATAAAGCCCTCCTCTATGGCTTGTTTCATCGAGTATAAATGGAACGGCTTAGATGTACCATCAGGCTGTTCTATCCCGAATTTTTGCAATGTTGTGTTCTTGGGTGTTGCTGTAAATGCCAGATAGGATGCATTCCCCCGCATTTTATGGGATCGCATCGCTTCCAGAATTTTGTCCTGCGGGTCTCCATCATCTTCTTCTGCAGAGACTTTGTGGCCCATTGCCTGGTTCATCTTGTCGGCTGCTGTCCCGCTTTGGCTGCTATGAGCTTCATCAATAATGACAGCAAATCGCTTATCACTCAGGTCGGCAATGCCATCCACGATGAACGGAAATTTCTGGATGGTTGTAATGATGATTTTCTTTCCGGTTTCTAAACTTGTTTTTAACTCTGCCGATGAATATGCATGGGCGACAATGTTTTTTACTTCCGAAAACTCTTTGATGTTGTCCCGGAGCTGCTTGTCTAACAATCGCCGGTCGGTTACCACAATCACTGAATCAAACAAAGGGTTCGAAATACCCTTGCTTCCCCGGATGGTATCATTTTCAGGATAGGTCTCAATCAACTGGTATGCTGCCCAGGTGATTGAGTTGGACTTCCCGGAACCAGCGGAGTGCTGAATTAAATATGTTTGACCAACTCCTTTTTTGCTGGCATCGGCAATCAACCTCCGAACGACATCCAATTGATGATACCTCGGGAAATATAAAGTCTTTTTGCTTAATGAGTCGGTGTCTTTACCATCGAACCGGACGAAATGCTGAATGATGTTAGCAACACTCTGCCGCGTGAAAATATCCTCCCACAGATATGCTGTTTTGTGACCGAACGGATTAGGGGGATTTCCCTTTCCATAGTTGTGACCAAGGTTGAAAGGCAGGAAGAAGGTGCCCGGCCCGTTCAACCTGGTAGTCATATACACCTCATCAGTATCCACGGCAAAATGTACCATGCATC
>CAIQUS010000045.1 GCA_903875045.1 uncultured Bacteroidales bacterium | reverse complement strand
TTTTTTTTAATTGAACGGAACGCAGATGACGCAGATTTGACAGATTTTCACTGCTTTTTTTTCACTGCGTTGATCTGTTCAATCTGTGTCATCTGTGTGCTATCGAATCTTTTTCTTGAATGTCACACCACCTCAAAGTACGTGTCAGGATCTTCAGAGTTATAAAATTCATTGATCCAGAAAATCGTGTACAACTCCTCCGTGCCAACGTTGGTGATGTTGTGCGTGTACCACACCGGCATATCGACAAAAGATGGCCTGGTTCCATCAAGTTCAAAAGAAACCACCTTGTCTGTCCCGATGCGCCGTAATTCGATGCGGGCCTTCCCCTTGATAACAGCAAACCGTTCTGCCTTGCGGGTGTGGAAATGGTTGCCGCGCGTAATCCCCGGTACCGTGGTAGAAAAAGAGACCTGACCGCCACTGTTAAGTTTCACCGTTTCCACAAAACTGCCACGGTTGTCGGCATTGATTTTCAGGTGGAACGGAAAAAATGAAGCATGATCTATGTAACAAAGAAAGGTATTAAAGAGGTTGATCCGGAATGTTGAATTAAGTTCCGGGATTTCCCCTTTTTCAAAATATCGGGCCTTGTAATCGTTCAGTATTTTCAGCAGGGAAGATACTTTGATTTCAACCGTATGCTGAATAAGAACTTCATTGATCACCACCTGATCCTGGTGATTTCCGGCAACCTGATCGATACATTCTTTGATTTGACTGACCAATTCACTGACGTATATGAGTTTCAGATCACCATCTACATCGATTTTGGGTTGCTCATTGTGCGTAAGCAGGTGGCAGAAAGTAGCCACAACAGAATTGTAATAAGGATGTCCGAAAGGGCCGTAAACATTTGGAATGATCAGTCCGGTGAATTGTCCTCCCTGGGTATCCGCCCATGTTTCAAAAAGCTTTCTGCCCTCTTTCTTCGACCTTCCGTAGGGATTCTCCTTGTCTTCCTGCGTGGAGGAGGAGAAGAGGATATGCGGGGTGGTGCAGGTGGTTTCGCAAGCCTTGATTAACTGTTTGACAAGACGCAGGTTGGTACCGTATATCACCGCAGGATCGTTGTGACGGTTCATGGCTGCCAGGTGAACGATGGCATCACATGAAGCGACAAACTCGTTCAATTTTTCCTCATCATCAAAATAGTCGTCAGAGCAAGGTACCAATAAATATTTTTCCCTGAAAAGGGAAAGCGTGTTAAAAAGATGCGTGCCAATAAATCCAGCCTGACCTGTTATGCCGATTCTAACCATCGTATTAGACCTGATATTTTATTTTGATGAAATTATTCAAATTGGCAACGTAGTTGCCTAATCTTTGTAGCTAATGTATCATGGGTAAAAATCAAAGCAGCGTAGCTGCGACATCTTCTAACCATGTCGCCTTCGGGGCTGATTGGTATATTTATTTTCCTTTCCACTGAAATCACCACTCGTTTAGTTCTGGCTTGCCAGGTTAGGATTTCACGGTTACATCTGCCCTGACTGATTTCAATTTCATCAGGAGTTCCATTGTTTGGTCTATATCCAGGCGTCGTGTGTTATGAGAAGTGTACTCTCCGGCTTCAGCCACCTTTTCTTCCCCTTCGGTGAAGTATTTTCCATAATTGAGGTCACGGTTATCGGCAGGTATCCGGAAATAATCGCCAAGGTCTTCTGATTTTACCATCTCCTCCCTGTTTACCAGGGTTTCATACAGCTTTTCACCATGACGCGTACCAATGATCCTGATGGGGTTGGAAGCATTGTAAAGTTTGAGCAAGGCTTCTGCCAGAACTTCAATGGTTGAAGCCGGGGCTTTCTGAACAAAAATATCGCCATTTGCACCATGTTCAAAAGCAAACAACACAAGATCGATCGCACTTTCCAATGTCATCATGAATCGGGTCATGTTGGGGTCGGTGATCGTAAGCGGCTGTCCGGTTTTAATCTGGTCGACCAGCAGCGGGATCACCGATCCCCTTGATGCCATCACATTCCCGTACCGGGTTCCGCAAAACACCGTACCGCTGCCATTCAGATTTCTCGATTTGGCCACCATCACCTTTTCGCTCATCGCTTTCGAGATACCCATGGCATTGATGGGATACACAGCTTTGTCGGTACTCAGCACGACAACATTTTTTACACCGTATGCAAGCGCGCTGTCAAGTACATTCTCGCAGCCCATCACATTGGTCCTGACTGCCTCCATCGGAAAAAATTCGCAGGAAGGCACCTGTTTCAGTGCGGCGGCGTGGAAAACATAATCAACTCCCTGCATGGCATTGTCGAGGCTGCGTTTATCACGCACATCACCCAGGTAATATTTGATCTTGTCGTTTTTATAATACTGCCGCATATCATCCTGTTTTTTTTCATCCCGGGAAAAAATCCGGATCTCTTTGAAAAACTCAGTATGCAGAAAACGTTCAAGCGTGACATTGCCGAAGGAGCCGGTGCCACCGGTGATTAACAGGATGCCGGAAAGAGAGAGCATGATGAATTTAGTGTTAAGTGATTAAGTGATTAAGTGTTAAGGGTTAAGTATTAAGGGTTGTTTAGTTTGTTTTGGTGCACGTTCTTCCCTTACCACCTTACCGTTTTACCACTTTACCGTTTTATTCAACTGGTAAAATATACAGCTTCGCCCTTTCAGTCACAGCGAAGGACTTCCTATCGAGTAGCAAATATACTCACTTTAATTTGGGAAAAGCAAGGGAAGGAAAAAAAAGTTTTAAGTGATTAAGAGTTAAGTGTTAAGAATTGCTCCGTTTGTTTTGGAGCACCTGCTCCCCTTGCCACCTTACCGTTTTACCACCTTACCGTTTCTTTCAACTGGTAAAACAGTAAAGAGGTAAAAGGA
>CAIQUS010000044.1 GCA_903875045.1 uncultured Bacteroidales bacterium | reverse complement strand
CCCATCCCGAACCCGCAGAGCACCATCACCTTCAATGTGATGGGTGGAACGCCGGCGATCAGCCCGATCACCCAGGATGAAGGCACACCGGTCACTGCACCGGCAGACCCGACCAAAACAGGATTTACCTTTGCAGGCTGGGTACCGGCAGTTCCGGCGACCATGCCCGTTGACGACATGACCTGCGTGGCGCAATGGACACCCATCCCGAACCCGCAGAGCACCATCACCTTCAATGTGATGGGTGGAACGCCGGCAATCAGCCCCATCACCCAGGACGAAGGGACCCCGGTTACCGCACCCGCCAACCCGACCAAAACAGGATTTACCTTCGCAGGCTGGGTACCGGCAGTTCCGGCGACCATGCCTGTGGACGACATGACCTGCGTTGCGCAGTGGCAGGCAATTACTTATGCGATCACATACGATGCAAACGGCGGAACCGGGAATGTGCCGGTTGATGCCGGCAGTCCTTATGCAACGGGCGCAACCATAACTGTTTTGGGGAACATTGGTGTTCCTGATCCATTGTCCAAAACCTGTTACGCCTTTGACGGATGGAATACCCAGGCCAATGGTTCCGGCACTACCTACTTTGCCGGAGCCACCTTCAGCATGCCTTCCGATGCCGTCACTTTATTTGCCATCTGGGCAGCAAACGCGCCTGTTGTAACAGCAAATCCCGTCAATATCAATTGCTTCGGCAATAACAACGGAGCCGTAAACATTACTGTTTCATCCGGAACACCTCTTTTTACCTATTCATGGAGCAATTCTGCCACAACTCATAATATCAGCGGGCTTTCGGCAGGATCCTACACCGTAACAGTTACCGATGGCAGCGGATGCACCAGGACAGCCTCAGCCACAGTGACCGGACCCGCATCCCCGCTTACAGCAACGGCAGCCCAGAACAAACCTGTGACTACTTCCGGAGGCAACGATGGCGAAGCCATCGTGTCAGCAGGTGGCGGAAGCCCCGGCTATCAATACTATTGGAACAACAACCAGACGGCGATCACCGCCACGGGTTTGACAGCAGGAACCTACACCGTAACGGTTACCGATCTGAACGGCTGTACCCAGACAGCTACGGCTGCGGTGAAAATCACACCTCCGATTAAGACCGACCCGGATAACAATGTGACTTTTATTAATGTTCCCATCCCGGGAATTTTAAAAACCAATGATGACGTACCATCCGGCACGAATTACAGCACGCCAATCCCTGTCTCAAACCCCTCAGGGAGTACGCCTGTGATTAATATATCTGACGAATTTGCTGGTACATATATGTTTAGCAGCAATTTGCCAGGTGTATATGTTTATAATGTACCGGTATGTGCTCCAGGGTCTCCACCTCCACCTTGTAAAGATGTGAAGTTGACCATAACAGTAACAGACCCATCAATAAACACCAATCCGCCAATCGCGAATACGGATATTGCTTATACGCTGGAAAACATACCGGTAACCCTCAATACCCTGGCCAATGATGCCGCAGGTAACCTGGGTGGGGCAATTAACCCTGGAAGTGTGGCTATTGTACCTGGCACAGCACCAAACCCGGTTACCGAGGGAAGCCTGGCAGTAGATCCGACAACAGGTAAAGTGACCTTTACGCCGGTATTTGCATTCACCGGAGTGGTAACCTACAATTATCAGGTTTGTGACAATACATCGCCAACACCTTTGTGCACCACTGCCATGCAGGAAATTACTGTATTATCCGCATTCAGTGAGAACACCACCTTTGCGGCTGATGATTACCAATCAACTCCGCAGGGACAAACCTTAACGGAATCAGCATCAAATGGCGTATTGATCAACGACAATGACCTTGAAGGAAACACCCAGAGAGTTACCACAACTGGACCCATCACTGTAGCAGGAAAAGGAACCGTGACGATAAACTCCGATGGCAGTTATACATTTGTCCCTGCTGCATGTTACAGCGGCCCTGTATCGTTTGCATATACAGTATGTGATGATGGAACGCCGGAAGCCTGCGCCAATGCAACTTTGTATCTCCTGGTAACACCTTTCACTGCAACAATATCCGACCATGCTGATGTAGTATGCTACGGAGGCAGCAACGGCAGCGCTACGGTTACCCTGTCAGGAGGTGTTCCGGCTTATTCCTATTTGTGGATTAACAATCAGACCTTATATGTCGCATCAGGATTAACAGCAGGCGCCTATACGGTGACCATTACCGACGGCGATGGATGTATAGCGACAACTTCGACGACTATTACCCAACCTGCCCAATGGTGGCCTTCGCTGGCAGGTCCGGCATCAGTTTGTCCGAACTCAGCAGGGAACATATATACTACTGAAACGGGCATGTCGGACTACCAGTGGATCATCTCACCCGGAGGTACGGTGACCGCAGGCGGGACCAATGCCGATCAAAGCGTTACGGTGTCCTGGGTGGCAGCCGGTCCTCAATCGGTGTCCGTTATTTATACAACACCCGATGGCTGCAGGGCGGTCGAACCCAAAGTTAAAGACATCACTGTCAATGCGGCTCCATCTCCTGTGATCTCTGGCGCTACACTTGTTCCTGCCGGAACCACCGTTGAATATTCGACACCATATATCGCGGGTCACTCCTATTCCTGGAGCGCCAATATTGGGAACGCCCATCCCTGCAGCCTGACCAACAACTGCCTGAGGATACAATGGTATAACCCCTGCGGACTGATTTCCGGGGTTGTTTCTGTTACCGAATTGGATCCGGTCACCGGGTGCTCAACCACTGCTACAGTTCATGTGGCCTTTACAAATTAACATCTGCGCCTCTCAGCAGCAGCCGGTCCTGACCGGCTGCTGCCGGAAACGCAACCCCATTTTAATCCTTTGATTCTTGAAAAAGGTGAATTGTCAGAAAATCAGTTCTGCTGACAACTTTTACATTCGGATTCACCCGAACAAATGCCATCTTGAAAGACAGAACCCTTCTATTTTGTGCTGCAACAATGAAATAAAGGAAAGGATTTTTTTTAGCTGTTACCTTTAAGTATACATAAACCTCTTGATCTTCTGCGTGGCAGTTTTCTGGAAAGGATCCGGTTGTGCAACCACCAACTGTACCTGTGAGAATTTATTGACCCGGGAGTTTACATAATCCTGGAGTTCCATCCTGAGCTCTTCGATTTTCTGATCAACATAGTCGGATACTTCACTTTTCAGGAACTGGTAACGAAGTTCAATCTCTTCCTGGTTAAAGTGTACGAGGGCGATGAGTTTGCCCTTCTTCTCCACCACCAGAGATTCGACTACGTGGCGAAAATTGTTGATCACCGATTCAATGTCTTCGGGGTAAACATTCTCTCCGTTAGACCGAACGATCATGCTTTTAACCCTGCCTTTGATGTAAAGGTTATTGCTTTCATCAAAAGCGCCGAGGTCGCCGGTTTTCAGCCATCCGTCGGGGGTCATGATTTCGCTGGTCAATCTGGGTTCTTTGTAATAACCCATCATGATGTTGGGGCCTTTTGCCCAAATTTCACCTTCGCCGGAACGCTCGTCGGACTTTACGATCTTCAGCTCCACACCAATACAGGCTGGGCCCGTTGATTGCAACATCGGATGCTGGGGGTTGAAACCTGCCAGAAGCGGGGCGCATTCCGTGAGGCCATATCCTACTGCATAAGGAAAACGGGCTTCAATCATGAAGCGTTCAACGGTTTTATTGAGTTTAGCACCCCCTACACCGAAGAAAACAAGCTCACCTCCAAAGGTTTCCATCAGTTTTTTACCGGCGATCCGGTGCAAAAATTTCCGGATGGTCGGGATTTTATACAAGAGACTGACGGCCTTTTTCTCGGTAAATGCAGGGAGAATCTTTGACCGGAAAATTTTCTCGATGATCATCGGAACAGTCAACATCGTTGTGGGCTTGACTTCCAGCAGGGCGGGAAGTAAAATCGCCGGGGTAGGCGGCCGGCCAAGATAGTAAACACAGGCACCGCGATACATGGGAAGGATCAGTCCGAGTGTATTTTCATAGGTATGCGATAGCGGAAGGATGGAAAGGAACCGGTCGGTTGCCTTGATTGGTTGGATTTCGTGGCCTTTAATGGCTGTAAAACAGATATTTTTATGCGAAAGCATCACCCCTTTAGGCGTTCCGGTGGTTCCTGATGTATAAATAATGGCAGCCAGGGCATCCTCTTCAACATTGTAGACTCCTTTGGGTTTGGCATTTTTATCGAAAACCGGCATGCCACTTCTGGATCTGACAACCGAAAAATCTTCAATTTTCACAACTTCCTGCAATAAACCAGTTGAAATTCCTACAAGTTTGGGCAATAACCCTTCGGAAGCAAAAACAACCCTGGTTTCGGAGTGTTCGAGCAGGGTGGCAATTTCCACCGGAAGAAATTCGGGTAAAAGCGGCACAACAACCGCACCCATGAATGTTATGGCATAATAGGTTATTCCCCAATTGGGCTGATTCGTGCTGAGGATGGCAATTTTATCCCCTGCCCTGACTCCCAGTTTCTCAAGAAAAGCCATCGTGCCCATGATACGGTCATTTACCTCCCGGTAACTGATCGGTTTTTGACCCACAAGAGCCATCGCATCGCGATCGGGGTGATTGTTGATTGTTGCTGCAAAAAAAGCAGGGAAAGTTAACTTGGGTGTGTCTTCCATGATTATGTTTTTACCACGAAAAAGCCCCCGAAAGTCGCTTATGGGGGCAGCGTTGAGGAAATAGTTGATGCAAAGGTACAAAAAATTCCTGCAATGAACACATTATCATAAACAATGACTGATTACATTAAATTGACGAAATTTTGAAATATTTTCAGGAAAATCATTTTTATGGTTGACTTTCAGCATTATAGTTCGTATATTTATAGGCCAAATAAAAAACTACCATGAAAAAACTACTGACATTATTATCATTTGTGTTCTTTGCAACACTAACCTTTGCCCAAACCCCGGATTATCTTCAGCAAAAGGATTTCCAGGCCGAGAAGAAAAAGATCAACGAAGGCATCAATGCTTCCAGAAAACAAGTGACCGAAATTAAAAAGGAAATGGCTAAAACGGCACAGTCAATTGACAGCATCAGGTTCTCTTTAAAGATGAATGCCGTGCAGATTGTTTCCAACACCGATTCGCTTACCGGAACCAACAGCAAGGTTAACGCACTGAAAGAACAGCTTGATGGGCAAAAAGTCCTTTCACGCAGTCTCCTGATCCTGCTCTTTATCATCATTTTCATCCTGTTCATGGTTGTTTTTATTGTAATGTTCGTGGTTAAAAAGAAAGTTGAAACGAATTATCTGTCTATGCTTGAGCTCGATAAAAAATATCATGACCAGCTTGAATCGGAAGTTAAGCGTTTGAACAATGACCTGCAAAATTCACTGGATGCCATTCATGCTTTATCAACAGATTTAAACCAAAAAATGTCAGCCGGATTCATATCCCTGGAAGCAAAAACCCGGCTTCTCGAAACGCAATGGAGGGAAGAAATTGCCGGCATCGACATAAAGTTCACCCCATTTACCCTTCAGCTCAATAAACTCCGGGATGAACAGGCTTTGACAGCAAAAACGATTGAAGAAAAGCTGCATACGATGAAACATGAATCCGACCTCATCAATCAGGGATTCACCGTTCGAACCGCTAACCTCGAAGAGGAGTTGAAATTATTGAAAAGGAATAAATAGCAACATTCCGGCGATTTTATCTACTATATTTGCCGAAAGCTATTTTTTCATTGACTTGATTTATTCAGCATTAATACCTGCCGCAGGCAAATCCGGCCGCATGGGCACCGACAAAGCGTTGCTTCGTGCCGGGCATGGGTTGACATTTGCCGGCCACCTTTTGAACTGCTTTGTGGCTTATGGATGTAACCCGGTTGTACTCGTGGTGAATGAGCAGTTTGATCCCACCCCGTTCCTTGCTGAAAAACCGGAAATTGTTGTGAACCATCATCTGGAAAAAGGGCGTTCCTGGTCTATTCTGCTTGGTTTGAAAAAAGTCCCTCCGGGCAGGGCCTGTTTCATTCAGAACATTGACAATCCATTCCTTGAACCCGAACTGCTCGACCTGCTAGCTGCATCGGTAACTTACGATGGTTACGCAGTTCCTGTGAACCAGGGCCATGGCGGACATCCGATCCTCCTGGGGAACAAAGTGGTGGATTTTCTCCGGCAGCATCATGATTTGCCCGACTTTCGTCAGGTACTTCATCGCTTTACCCGGACTGAAGTTCCCTTTCCCGATGACAGAATTTTATGGAATATCAACACCCCTGACGATTACAAAGAGTTCACCCGCTTGAAAGGGGATTCACATAAAAATTTGTAATTTTACACCCCCTCATCCTTTTGGCCACAAATACCAAAGATCCATGCAGCGAATTTATGCCAAAGCAGAAGAAATCATGCACAGCTCAAAACCGGCTGCACTGTGCATTGTTATTGACACCACCGGTTCCACACCAAGAAAACAGGGTTCTAAAATGATCGTTGATGCCGATGGCCGTATTTATGGCAGCATCGGCGGGGGAAGTATCGAAAAAGAGGTGGCAGAGATGGCTGTAACACTTATTACCACGGGAAAGCCTGCCAAAGTTTCCTTCAACCTTGGTAAAGATCTTGGGATGCACTGCGGAGGCACCATGGAAGTTTACATCGAACCACTGAACCCCTTGCAAAAGCTTTTCATTTTCGGTGCCGGACATATCGGAAAATCTCTTGCCGGGTTTGCGCGTGAACTTGAGTTTTCAGTCACACTTTTTGATCCAAGGGAAGAAATGTTCAGAGATGGGGCATTTGCCGGGTTCAATTGTATCAATAAAGATTATTTCCAGGCGATCGAAGAGACGATGTTTGATGATCATACCTATATCGTCATTGTAACGCCAAAACATATTTCTGACGAAGATATCCTTGCTGTTGTTGCCCGAAAACCACATGCCTACCTCGGCATGATCGGAAGCAGCAGAAAAGTCGGTTTACTGAAAAAACGGTTTCTTGAAGAGAATATCCTGACACAGGAAGAGCTTGATAAAATCGACATGCCCATCGGCATTAAATTTAATGCGGAAACTCCTCAGGAGATCGCTGTAAGTATACTCGCAAAACTGATTGATGTAAGAAATCTGAGATGAAAAACGCCATCCGGTTTGTTCTTGATAATCGCCTGGTTGAAATTGGTTTTCCCGGGCCGGCCGCGCTCAAACCAACAACCACTGTTTTGAATTATCTCCGCTCACTCACTTCACACAAAGGGGTGAAGGAGGGTTGTGCCGAAGGAGATTGCGGCGCCTGCACGGTCGTACTTGCCGAACCAGGCAATGATGGCCAACTGGTATACCGGACCGTTGATTCCTGTCTTGTTTTTCTCCCGATGATTCATGGAAAACAACTGATAACGATCGAAAACCTGGCGGCAACGATTGATAAGCAAAAAGTACTGCACCCGATACAGCAGATGATGGTGGAGACCAATGGCAGTCAGTGCGGGTATTGTACCCCCGGCGTAGTCATGTCGCTATTCGGTTTGTTTAAAAACCATCAGAACCCATCCCGCGAAACCATCGAAGATGCCCTGACCGGTAATTTATGCCGGTGTACCGGCTACGAGTCTATCCTCCATGCAGCGGGAAAAGTCGGCAAAGAAACATCAGCAGACCATTTTTCTCAAAAGGAATCAGAAGTGATTGATTTGCTGAAAGAGATCATTGCCGACCGGGAAACAATTGAAATTCACACTGAAAAACAACGCTATTATAAACCTTTTACCCTTGATGAGGCCCTCAGAATCAGGAAAGAGCATCCTTTTGCGATGATCCTGAACGGGGCCACCGATGTGGCTTTGCGGCAGACCAAGAAAAAGGAGTTGCTCAAAGAAATCATTGACCTGTCGGGGGTTGCTGAATTGCAGTATTGCCTGGAGGAAAAGGAGCAATATACCCTCGGGGCAGGCCTTACCCTGGAGCAGCTCAAACGCTTTTCTGAAAACAGGTTACCCGCCTTGCACAATATGCTCTGTGTTTTTGGCTCGTTACAGATAAGAAACATCGCCACACTTGGCGGGAACGTTGCATCAGCATCGCCGATCGGCGATATGCTGCCCCTGCTGATGGCCTGTCGCGCAAAAATCAGAATAAAGTCCGCTGATTCTGAAAGGGAACTGTTAACAGAGGATTTTATTTCTGGCTATCGGAAAACCAACCTCCGAAAGGATGAACTGGTCACCGGAGTGATCCTTCCAAAACATGATCCTCAAACCACTGTTTTATCATACAAGGTTTCCAAAAGGAAGGACATGGATATTTCCACTGTCAGCGCTGCTTTCAGACTAAAAACAGTAAACGGGGTTGTCACTGAAATCATTCTTGCTTATGGTGGGTTGGCCGCAACCCCGTGCCGTGCGCTGATAACGGAAGTTTTCATCCTGGGAAAGCAATGGTCACGCAACACCATTTCAGATGCCATGGATGTGTTTGACAAGGAGTTTACACCAATTTCCGATGCCAGGGCAAATGCAGGATACAGAATGAGTGCCGGCAGAAATCTGCTGTTGAAGTTTTTCATGGAAACCACCATGTCTCAATCCTCTATGTACGGGTTGCCACCCCAGTTTGAGCCTCCAACGACAGATAATAATCACAGCAGCATTTCAAAATCCTCTCAACCGCTCCCTGACGGCCCGCATGAAAGTGCCGGGAAACATGTAACCGGGGAATCGGTATTTATTGAAGACATGCCGGTGAGCAGTGAGTTGCTGGTTGGCAAGGTAGTTTACAGCAAACATGCCCATGCCTTCATCAGGCGGATCGATATTTCAGGTGCGTTGTCAATACCAGGGGTTCATCGTGTTTTTACTGCAAAAGATATTCCCGGTGAAAACCAAATGGGTGCATTGGTCCATGATGAAATTTGTCTCGCAGAAAACGAGGTAACCTTTGTCGGGCAAGCCATTGCCCTGATTGCTGCCGAAACGGAAGAATCGGCACTGGAGGCTGAAAAGATGATCATCATTGATTACGAGGTACTCCCGGCCATTCTGGATATCAAATCCTCCATGGCCGCAAATAACATCCTTACCCCACCCCGGAAAATTGAACGCGGGAATACGGAAGCCGCTTTACAGGATGCCCCTTATTTGATCAAAGGTGAGTTAAGCACCGGGGCACAGGAGCACTGGTATCTTGAAACCCAGACAGCACTGGCTGTTCCGGGGGAAGGAAGGGAAATGTTCTTGCATGCATCAAGCCAGAATCCCTCCGAAACCCAGGCGATTGTAGCTGAAGTGCTGGGTATTCAGAAAAACGAGGTAGAAGTTGAAGTAAAACGCATCGGTGGGGCATTCGGAGGTAAAGAGACGCAGGGAAACCATGTGGCAGCATGGGCGGCTTTGCTGGCTGATGCCACAAAACGTCCGGTAAAAATTCACCTGTTCCGTGACGACGACCAGATCATGACCGGCAAACGCCACAGATTTCTTTCCAGGTATGAAATCGGGTTTGATGACCATGGATTGATCCTGGCCTACAGAGTGGAATTGAATTCCGATGCTGGATCTTCTTCAGACCTTTCGCGGGCGATTCTTGAGCGGGCGATGCTCCACGCAGATAATTCATATTACCTGCCCAATGTTTCCATCACCGGGCAGGCATGGAAGACCAATTTGCCATCGAATACGGCGTTTCGTGGATTTGGCGGTCCGCAGGGTATGGCTGTGATCGAAAATGCCATCGACCGGATAGCCCGTTTTCTGCATAAAGATGCTGCCGAAATCCGGTTCCTGAATTTTTACAGGCCCGATACGCGCAATGTAACCCCTTATGGCGAAAAGGTTGAGAACAACCATCTTTTCAGCATGTACGAAAAACTGCTTGGCTCTTCCGGTTATCATTCACGCAGGAAGCAGATTGACCTGTTTAACAATGAAAATGAGTTTTTCAAGAGAGGACTTGCCCTTACCCCGGTAAAATTCGGAATCTCCTTCACAACAGCTTTTTTAAACCAGGCAGGCGCGTTGGTCAATATCTACACGGATGGTACCGTTCTGGTCAACCATGGCGGAACAGAGATGGGACAAGGCCTGCATACAAAGATCCTCCGCATTGCTTCCGACGAGTTGGGAATTTCGCCGGAAAAGATAAGGGTGAACGCCACCAACACCTCCAGGGTGCCAAATACCTCTCCTACTGCAGCATCCTCAGGCAGCGATTTGAATGGCATGGCGGTAAAGAATGCCGTTGACACCCTCAAAGAAAGACTGACAAATCTCGCTCTGGCGGAACTTGTCACCCGTCATCCCGGTTTTGATTTTCATAAGGACAAAATTGTATTTAAGGATAATTACATTTTTGATAAGGACCATCCTTCCATTCTTATTCCCTTCGATGAGCTTTGCGCATTGGCTCGTTTGAACCAGATCAGCCTGAGTGCCACCGGGTTTTACAAAACACCCGGGATTTACTTCGACCGCGAAACCGGACAGGGAAACCCCTTCTACTATTATGCTTATGGCATGGCTGTTTCGGAGGTGATGATCGACACACTTACCGGAGCACATCGTTTGTTACGGACAGACATCCTCCACGATGCAGGCGATTCCATCCATGAAGGGATCGACATTGGCCAGGTGGAAGGCGGGTTTATCCAGGGTGTTGGGTGGTGTACGACCGAAGAGATCAAATGGGACAACCATGGCAATCTGCTCACACATTCACCCGACACCTATAAAATTCCCACGATCAATGACATTCCAAAGGATTTTAGGGTGGAATTGTTAAAGGATGTCCCAAACGCTGGCACCATCCGCCGGAGCAAAGCGGTTGGCGAACCTCCTTTTATGCTTGGATTATCGGTGTGGCTGGCCATTAAAGATGCCATTTCGGCAACCGCTGATCATAAAAAAGAACCCGATTTCTCTTTGCCTGCCACCGGTGAAGTAATTTTAACATCGATCGAGAAACTGCGATAAATTGCATTCGCTTTTTATCGTAGTTTTGCATTTTATAATGATGGTGCAAAAACCATGAGATACATCACCCTGTTCCTCACCATTTATATATTTTATCTGGTTTCAGCGCCATGTGTGGATGATTCATTGCATCTTTGCATGGAGGCTGCAGGGCAAACTTCACATCAGGGACATGATTCGGATTCGGATCACGCGGATGCCTGCTCCCCATTCTGCATCTGTTCGTGCTGCAGTGTTCCGGTAACCCTTTCACCCGGCATATTTATCAGTCAGCCATATTTCCCTTTCCAGCGGTCAATTCTTTCCGGATCATTCCATTTCATCTCTTTCTTTGCTGTGACCTTCTGGCAACCGCCTGAGTGACCTCGCAGTAATCGCCCCCTGTCACCTCTTACTTTCACCTCATGATGTCATCTCATGCTATCACCTTGTGCTATCACCCCATGCTGAAGCATGGGGTTAGCAGCTAATTCGTATTCACTATGATAGAACGTATCATTCAGTTTTCGATCCGGAATAAGTTCATTGTCGGTTTGTTTGTGCTGGCGCTGATCGGATGGGGAGGTTATTCTCTCACACAGCTTCCCATCGATGCCATTCCTGATATTACCAACAACCAGGTACAGGTTATTTCCCTGGCGCCATCCCTGGCAGTGCAGGAGGTGGAGAGTTTTATTACCGCCCCCATTGAAGTTGCAGTTGCGAACATTCCCGATATCATTGAGCTGAGATCAATTTCGCGGCTGGGGTTGTCGGTCGTTACTGTTGTGTTCAGGGACAACGTTAATGTTTACTGGGCCCGTCAGCAGCTTAGTGAGCGGTTGAAAGAGGCGGAAGAAATGATCCCGGCAGGCATGGCAAAGATTGAACTGGCTCCCATCAGTACCGGGCTGGGTGAAATTTACCAGTACCGCCTTGCAGTCGAAAAGGGATTTGAGGCAAAATATACACCCATGGAGTTACGTACGCTCCAGGACTGGGTTGTTCGACGGGAAATGCTTGGCACATCCGGGGTTGCGGATATCAACAGCTACGGCGGTTTCATCAAACAGTACGAGATTGCTGTAAACCCCGAAAGGCTGAGGGGAATGAACCTTACCCTGACCGACATTTTTCAGGCTCTTGAAAAAAATAACGAAAACACCGGCAGCGCTTACATCGATAAAAAACCTACCGCCTATTTTATCCGTGGGATTGGCCTGGTAAAAACCCTGGATGACATTGAAAAGATCGTAGTCAGGACAAATGCTTCGGGAATGCCGATACTGATCCGGGACCTGGCAACTGTGCAGTTTGGCAACGCTACCCGGTATGGTGCTTTTGTTGTTGACACATCTGAGGCAGTTGGCGGTGTGGTCATGATGCTGAAGGGCGCCAATGCGCATGAGGTGATCGATAATGTGGAGGCACGGATACAGTCGATCCAAAAATCATTGCCCAAAGGGGTCAACATTGAACCATTTCTGAACCGATCCGACCTTGTAAGCCGTGCCATCGGTACCGTTTCAACCAACCTGGTCGAGGGGGCTTTGATCGTCATTTTCATCCTGGTATTGTTATTGGGCAATATCAGGGCCGGGTTGATCGTGGCTTCGGTCATCCCGCTTTCGATGCTCTTTGCCATTTCGCTGATGAACCTGTTTGGTGTTTCGGGCAATCTGATGAGCCTTGGGGCGATCGACTTCGGGTTGATCGTGGATGGGGCAGTCATCATTGTTGAAAGTGCCGTTCACCGGATATTTATGAGCAAGCACCATCATGTCGGCGTGGCTAAACTGACCCAGCAACAGATGGATGAAACGGTTTTTGAATCGGCTAAACGAATGATGAGTTCTGCCACCTTCGGGCAAATCATCATTTTAATCGTTTATCTGCCAATTATGGCTTTGGTTGGCATTGAAGGAAAAATGTTCAGGCCAATGGCGCAGGTTGTGGCATTTGCCATACTGGGTGCTGCCATACTTTCGCTCACCTACGTTCCGATGGCCTCTGCACTGTTTCTGAGTAAGAAGACCCAACACAAGCGAAACTTTTCGGATCTCCTGATGGAAAAGTGTCAAAAGGCATTTAACCCTGTAATCGGCTGGGCGCTCAGACACAAATTGGTGGTTTCAGCCTCCGCCGTGGCAATTTTCCTGTTCAGTTTATTTATATTCAGCCGGTTAGGTGGCGAATTTATTCCACAGCTTGAAGAGGGTGACCTGGCTTCCAGTGTCATCACGCTACAGGGCGGCTCTTTGACCAACACTGTTGAAACAGTGATAAAGGCCAACAAGATTTTGCTGGATAATTTCCCCGAAATCAAACATACCGTTTGTAAAATTGGGGCCGGAGAAATTCCAACCGACCCTACTCCCATGGAAACCGGCGATTATGTCATTACCATGAAGGATAAAAGCGAATGGACTTCAGCCAAAACGCGTGAGGAACTGGTCGAAAAGATGCAGGAAAAACTGGTAACACTCGCTGGTGTTAAATTTGAATTCCAGCAACCCATCCAAATGCGCTTCAATGAACTTATGACAGGTTCAAAACAGGATATTGCCATTAAAATATTTGGCGACGATCTCAACACCCTGTCGGATAAAGCTGCTGAGGTGGAGAAAATCATCCGGCAAATCGAAGGAGTCGAAGATATCAACGTGGAGAAAGTAACCGGGCTGGCCCAGGTACAGGTCGATTTCAACCGTGACCGGCTGGCCCAGTACGGACTTTCGATAGATGAGGTAAACCGGCTGCTGCGGGCTGCCTTTGCCGGCAGCCAGGCCGGAGTGGTGTATGATGAGGAGAAACGGTTCGGACTGGTGGTCCGCCTTGATAAAGATTATCGTCAAAGTCTGAATGATGTAAAAAATCTGACTGTTGCGCTGCCTAACGGATCACAATTGCCTTTTGACCAGATCGCCGACATTTCGATAAGGTCGGGCCCGGCACAGGTTTCAAGGGAAAACACCAAGCGGCGTATCACGGTCGGCTTTAATGTGCGCAACAGGGATGTGGAAGGGGCGATCACGGAAGTTACCGCGAAAATTGATCAAAAAGTCAAGCTCCCAACCGGCTATTACATATCTTACGGCGGACAGTTCAAGAACCTCGAAGCGGCCAAAAACAGGCTGGCTATTGCAGTTCCTGTTGCGTTGCTGCTGATTTTTGTACTATTGTATTTCGCATTTCATTCGGTCAAACAAACCCTGATCATCTTCACAGCTGTCCCCATGTCGGCCATTGGCGGGATATTTGCCCTGTGGCTGCGCGACATGAACTTCTCCATCTCGGCAGGCGTAGGATTTATCGCGTTATTCGGCGTGGCAGTATTGAATGGCATCGTATTGATTGCCGAATTCAACCGGCTTGAAAAGGATGGTGTTGCCGATATAACCCAACGTATTTTAAAGGGGCTGCATACCCGTTTGCGCCCTGTGATCATGACTGCGGCTGTGGCCTCCCTCGGGTTCCTGCCTATGGCATTATCAAACTCTGCCGGGGCTGAAGTACAGAAACCACTTGCCACAGTGGTGATCGGGGGACTAATCAGCGCGACATTGCTTACTCTGATTGTCCTCCCTGTGTTTTACTTCATTTTTTCAACAGGGTTTTTAAGGAGATTTTTCAACAGGACACCTCTGAAAACCATGACAAGCCTGGTATTACTGCTCCTGCTTTCAGCACTTTCCCTTTCAGCATCCGCGCAGGGTCAAAAGAGGGTCGGTTTGCAGGAGGCGATTCAACTGGCGCTCGACAGTAATCTTTCCATCAGGTCGGCGACCTATTCGGCATCTGTTCAAAAGGCCTTGAAGGGAGCTTCCTGGGATATCCCAAAAACAGTGATTGAAGGTCAGTACGGACAAATAAACTCCTTTCAAAACGACAACAGTTTCACCATCACACAGGCATTTGCATTTCCCACTGTTTATATTAACCAAAATAAATTGTCGGATGCCAACATTAAAAGTGCCGGCTGGCAACTGAAGGGAACCCGGCTTGAAGTGGCCACACAGGTCAAACAGGTTTACTGGCAACTGGCCTACTTAAATTCGAGGCGCAACCTGCTGGTTTATCAGGACAGCCTCTATTCCGGTTTTTCACGGGCAGCCGAATTGCGGGCAAGGACTGGTGAAACAAACCGGTTGGAGATGATCACGGCCCGGACCCAAAGTCTTGAGATAAAAAACCAGTTGCAGCAGGTGGTTGCCGATGTGGGCATTTATCAGCGGAAACTTCAGAACCTGTTAAATTCTGAAAGGGAGCTGAGCATTGCGGATACAGTTATTCGCCGTCTTGAATTTTCCCCTAGTCGCGACAGCCTGCCGCTTGCCACAAACCCTTCGCTGGGTTACCTGAAGCAGCAAACCGAGGTTGCACGAATCTCAAAGCACCTGGAAAGCAGCCATATCATGCCCGATTTAAGCATTGGTTATTTCAGCCAAACCATGATCGGCACACAGGAAATCAATGGGGAAACCAGAAAGTTTGATGCAGGAAACAGGTTTAGCGGACTTCAGGCCGGCATAGCCATCCCGCTGTGGTTTGGACCGGATATCGCAAAAATACAAGCTGCAAAAATCCAGGAACAGGTATCCCAGGCCAACTCTGACTATTACGCATTTTCCTTGTCGAACAATTATAAATCACTACTCGATGAATACGCCAAGTTCGCTGCAAGCGTTGAGTATTATGAAAAGCAAGCCGTTCCGGAGGCGAATATGATCATTGACCAGGCTGCCCGGAGCTACAAGGCAGGCGCGTTGGACTACCTTGAATATATTATCACCCTGAATCGTGCCCTTGACATCAGGCAAAACTACCTTGATGCACTCAACAGTTACAATCAAACAATTATCAATATTGATTTTATTACAGGTAAAACTATATAATCCATGAAAATCAAATCATTCTATAAATTGGTTTCTTCCACCATCCTGGTTATTGTTCTGGCATCTCTTGTTGCATGCAATGGGGGTAAAAAAACCAGCCCCGAAGTCACAGAAGTTGAGGTTTTACCGGAGGATATTGTTGAATTGAGGGCCGACCAGGTCAAACTCGCCAATATTGAAACAGGAACCCTTGAACTTCGGTCGCTCAGCGGAATCCTCAAAGTGAACGGCTCTGTCGGCGTATCCCCTGAAAACCTTGCAACCGTTTGCATGCCCTTTGGCGGTTTTGTTAAAAGTGCCTTTCTCATGCCTGGCAATGCAGTTACAAAAGGCCAGACACTGGCCATCCTGGAAAACCAGGAATTTGTTGATATTCAGCAAAACTACCTCGAAGCAAAAAGTAAACTTGAATTTGCCGAAGCTGAGTATAAACGTCATACAGAATTATACAAAGAGGATGTATATTCACAAAAGAACGTCGAACAGGTCACTGCTGAATATAAGAGTCTGAAAGCCCAGGTGCGGGCATTCGAACAAAAACTTGCGATGATCGGTATCAGTCCGGCAAATTTGCATGAAGATGATATCAGCCGCTCTGTGGCCGTGGTTTCTCCGATAACAGGCTATCTGAGGGCAGTGAATATCAATGTTGGCAAGTATGTTGCACCCACTGATGTGCTTTTTGAGATTGTGAACAGCGACAAACTGTATCTCGAATTGACCCTGTTTGAAAAAGACGCCGATAAAGTAGCTGTCGGACAAAATATCCGCTTTTTTATCAACAATGAAAAGGAGCAGCACAAGGCAGTGATATACCAGACAGGCAGAACGGTAAATGCTGACCGGACCTATAAAGTATATGCAAGTGTACCTGGCATCTGCAAAAACGTACTGCCCGGAATGTACGTCAACGCAATCATCGAGGCTTCAACAAACCAAGTCACGGCCCTGCCGGCTGAAGCCATTGTGAGTTTCGATGACAAGGACTATATTTTTGTATTCGTCAAAAACAAAGAAGAAAAAGGCAAACAATTCACTGAATACCAGATGGTAGAGATCATCAAGGGGGTTACAGATGGCGGCTATACAGAAGTTGTTTTACCACCGGTATTTGATGTAAAAACGACCAGGGTGGTTATCAAAGGTGCCTATAACCTGCTTTCGGCCAAGAAAAATGCCGGAGAGATGAGTTGTTAGCGAACAACGGCAATTTTGAGACTTGCTCAGAAACGGAAGCGGCTAATTACTTGTTGTGAGTATTTTCTTTAAATAATCATAGTCGTAATTTTTGGCAAGCGTCAGGAGGAGTTGTGCAAGTTCCGGGTAATCCTGGCCGACGCTGTCAACGAGTTTCATAAATTGGGTTATGTCCGCCACAGCAAGTGCCTCAAGCATTTTCAGGTGCAGGTTTTCGGGTAATTTACGAATATCAGCCGCTATGATCTCTGCATCTCGTTGGTGCATTGAACGCAATGAAAGTGTTTCATCTTTGTAGGTGTAGGTAATACCAAGAATTTTCCCAATGGTGGCAAACAATTCATTTTCCCTGAATGGTTTACAAATATACCCCTGAATTCCCAGTGATTCAGTGCTTTTCCGGTCACTTTCAAAAGTTCCGGCAGTAAGTGCAACAATCGGCGTGTCAGCTCCTTTTTCTGTTGCTTTGATGCGACGGATGGCTTCGCTCCCATCCATCACGGGCATGCGCAAATCCATTAAAATGAGGTCGGGCAGATATTCATTAAATTTTTCAATCGCATCTTCTCCGTTCACAGCTTCAATTGTTTCAAAGCCAACCATTTTGAGCAAGGTTACAGCTACCTTCAGGTTCTCCGGTTTATCATCGGCAACCATGATCCTGTATGTTTTCACACCCTTATCAATGCTGACAACACGTTTAAATATATCGGTTTCAACCGATTCCATTTGTCCTTCTTTTATTTCAACATGAAAATTAAATGTTGATCCTTTTCCAACTTCGCTCTCAACGGTAATATCACCCCCCATTAATATGGCCAGTTCACGGCTGAGGGCAAGCCCTAAACCGGTTCCGCTTCCTTTTTTTATTCCGGTACTTGTTTGGACGAAATGTTTAAACAGCGTATTTAATTCAATTTCTGCGATTCCGGAGCCTGAGTCCTTAATTTCCACCCTCAGAAAACTTTCCCTTTCATTCACTTTATCGTAACAGGTACGTACTGTCACACACCCTTCATCTGTGAATTTTATTGCATTCCCGATTAAGTTGATAAATATCTGCCGCAATTTGCTTTCATCAACAATGACAAACCGGGGCAGGTTGTCTGAAGTTTCAAAAACAAACTGAATATGTTTGGACTGTGCCCTTTCCTTGAAAATCAGATGAATATCAGTTAACAAGGACTGAAGGTCAACATGTGCCGGATTTAGCATGGTCCGGCCGGCTTCAACTTTAGAAAGTTCAAGGATATCATTAATGAGGGATAACAGATGTTCCCCGGCACGAATGATGGAAACATTATACTCTCTTTGTGTTTCTGACAATCCCTGATCGCGGTTAATCAATTGTGAAAAGCCGATGATGGCATTCAAGGGTGTTCTGATTTCATGACTCATATTGGCCAGAAATATGCTCTTCGCCTTGTTGGCCATTTCGGCATCATGTTTTGCTTTGAGCAGCGTCTCTTCTGATTTTTTTCTTTCTTCAATGTTGCGGCTAACACCTAAAACTTCAATGTCGCCAGTAGGGCTATAACGGTATTGTGTTGACACTTCGACCCAAATAACCTGCCCGTTTTTACAATATTGCTGAACCTCATTGATAAAATATTTTGGAATATCCGGATGCGCAATAAAGTCATTTATATTTTTGGCGATCGCATTCATGACAACTGCTATAGAATCAGGGGTCAGAGAATCTTCCAGGCGCTCCTTCATTGCTTCCTCAGCGGTAAATCCCCTCAATTGAAATACAGAAGGGCTGATGTAGGTAAATTTACCGGTTGTCAAATTTAAAACCCAGATTACATCTGCGGCATTTTCGGTTAGTAAGCGATATTTAATCTCGCTTTCGCGTAATGCATTTTCCGACTGTTTCTGCTCCGTGATGTCATTATAAACAATGGCCACTCCATAGCCTTCAAGAGGGATGGCAGCTGCAGAAACATTGATCCACTCAACCCTGCTTTTGTCTTTAACAATGCCCATTACCACATTTTCTACAGGATGTCCTTCCCTGAGTGCCATGACGCTGGCATATTCAGAATTCGGCATTATTGAACCATCTGGCCTGATAATCCGCCATTCTTCACCGTCAATTAAACGTTTTTCCTGTTCTTCACGAGAAATACCAAGCAACGTTTCGGCAATCTGGTTTGACTCGATAATTTGGCCTGTAGTATCAGAAATTGTAATTCCGATGGGAAAAATATTGAAAAGTGCCTCATATTTTGTAAGACTGATGCGTAATTCAGATTCCAGTTTCTTGCTTTCTGTTATATCTGTAGCTATTTCCACAATTCCTATCAGGTTCCCGTCAGGATCGAATATCGGCTCGCCACCTTCGTCCCAAATTCGGCCATCTGGGGTGTACATGATGGTGTGTTCCGATTTTTTTGACATCATGGCTTTTAATGAAGGGCAATTGGTACAAGGGGTCTGTGATCCGGCCCAGAAATGATGACAAGTGCGGCCGATCATTTCATCAGGGGTCCTGTTCACAGAATCTGCTGCGGTTTTATTCGCCCAAATAATTTTCAAATCCTTGTCAACAAAAGCAATATTTGCCTTAATTCCATTGAGGATGGCGTTTTTCTGCGACTCACTGATTTGCAATTTCATTTCGATTTGCTTGCGTTCGGTGATGTCGCGTGTAATGCTGATAATATGCGAAACACCTTGCAGGGTGATCAGTCTTGCCGATATAATGCATGTAAATTCACTGCCGTTTTTGCGAATTAAAACGGTTTCAAGATTATCACATACACCAGTTTCATTTAAGGCAGCGACAAGCTTTTGGCGTTCTTCGGGGTTTTTCCAAAGATTTAAATGCAAGGTTGACTTGCCTGTCATTTCAGCTCGGGTATAACCTGTCAACGCGGTAAACCCGTCATTAATACGCAAAACAAATCCATCGCTAACCCTGGTAATCAACACTGCATCCGGGCTGGTATTGAAAATTATCTCCAGGTTTTCATTGGCTTCCAGTAGTTCGCTGTTGTTCATGTTATTCATATAAAATTATCCGATTCGACAGGTATGATCATGAGTTCCTGCTTCTGTTGACCCAGCAACGGGGTTGCGAATATCCCGGGCTAAAGTAAAGAATATTTGCGAGTACGCTTTTTCTGTTTTTTATTATTTTTTTTATTTTTGCCCCCGGTTTATTCAATTCATCATCTCTGTTAAATGCAGTATTTATGGAAGTAAGTGTTGAAAATCTGACAAAGAGTTATGGCTTTCAAAAAGCAGTTGAGAACATCTCGTTCAAGGTGAATACCGGTGAGATTGTTGGTTTTCTGGGGCCCAATGGTGCCGGAAAAACCACTACCATGAAAATAATTACCTGCTTCATGGGCCCGAATGAGGGCGATGTGAAGGTTGGTGGTATCTCCGTGCAAACCAATCCCGAAGAGGTGAAAAGGCACATCGGTTATCTTCCCGAAACCAATCCGCTCTACAAGGAAATGCCTGTGGTTGATTACCTGCGATTTGTGGCTGAAATCCAGAATGTACCCAAATTAAAAATCCGCGACCGTATACTGGAGATGGTCAGTGTATGTGGTTTGAAAGGAGAGAAATATAAAAAGATCAGCGAACTCTCCAAGGGATACCAGCAACGTGTCGGCCTGGCCCAGGCCCTTATTCATGATCCCGAGGTTCTCATCCTCGATGAACCTACCTCTGGTCTCGACCCGAACCAGATCGTGGAAATCAGGGAACTGATCAAAAAAATCGGCCGTGAAAAAACTGTGATCCTGAGTTCACACATTCTCGCCGAGGTGGAGGCCACCTGCGACCGCATCCTCATCATCAACAAGGGAAAACTGGTTGCCGATGGCACTGCCACTTCTCTTCGTCAACAGGCACAGGGCAAAGAAATCGTAAAGGTTACCATTGAGGATGGTGACCGCAATGAGATCTACCGAAACCTGCAGGGGCTTTCCTCCATCGAACTTGTTGACCTTCTTCCAAATTACACACAGGCATTCGAGGTGCAAAGCAAAGTTGCCATGAGCTCAAGAAGGGCTATTTTCCAGCTCTGTGCTGAAAAAGGATGGGTGCTCACGGAAATGACGCCTGTGGAACGAAAACTCGAAGAGGTATTCCGCGATTTGACAATTACAAACTAACAAAACCAAAACTCCTTCCCCTGTTCCCCGGGGAATGGGGGGAGTTCCGTCTCGCTGAAAAGCGGGAGAAGACATTATCCATTAAAACAATACATCAGTAAAAAACAATAGTCTATGAATCAAATCTGGATCATCACAAAAAGAGAACTCCGGTCATTTTTCGACTCATTGATGGCTTATGTCATGATCGTGCTCTTTCTCGGGTTCAGTGGTTTCTTCACCTGGATCTTCGGCAGTGACATTTTCCTGGTAGGCCAGGCCAGCCTCCAATCTTTTTTCGGCATCTCCTTCTGGTCGCTCTTTTTCTTTATCCCGGCCATCACCATGGGTTTACTGGCCGAAGAGCAGAAATCAGGCACCATAGAGTTGCTGGTAACCAAGCCGGTAAGCAACTGGCAGATCATTATGGGTAAATTCCTGGCAGCCTTCATTCTGATAGGGATCACCCTTGCGCTCACAATTCCCTACTATTTTACAGTGGCCGGCATTGGCAAGATCGACCATAGCGCGGTGCTGATGGGCTACCTGGGACTCCTCTTCATGAGTGCCTCCTATATCAGCATCGGACTCTTTGCCAGCAGCCTCACCACCAACCAGATTGTTGCCTTCCTGGTAGCCCTTTTCATAGGGATCTTCTTTCACCTCATCTTTGGCCTAGTGGGCAGCAGTTCAGGCGGTTGGTTCGCCAGTCTCCTTGGCTATCTGAGTCTGGCCACGCACTTCGAATCGATGGCGCGCGGGGTGATCGACTCCAAAGACATCCTTTACTTCCTCTCGATAATATTCGCCGGGCTCCTTGGCACTGAGTTGGTCCAGTCAAGACGCAACGCATCTAATTAATTAAACATCTGTTATAAAAATTAACCGATAATAACCATGAAGCGTAACAAATCGATTTACACATATATTTTGCTGATTGTGATGGTGGTCATACTTATCAACCTCCTGGGCGACCGCTTCTTTTTACGCCTTGATTTCACCGCCGATAAGCGTTATACCCTGAGTGAAGCAACAAAGAACATCCTTGGTTCCCTGAAAAAACCTGTAACGGTGACAGCCTATTTCAGTGAAGAACTTCCTCAGCAATTTTCACAATTGCGACGGGATTTCAAAGAGGAACTCATCGAATATTCAAACCGGTCGAATGGCAAGGTGATGTTCGAATTCGTCAACCCGAATAAGGATGAAGCCTCTGAACAGAAAACCATGCAGGAAGGGATCAACCCCGTGTTGATCAACGTCAGGGAAAAAGACCAGGTAAAGCAGCAAAAAGCCTACATGGGCGCTGTGGTTCATTACGGCGACCAGAAAGAGGTTATCCCTCTGATCCAGTCCGGATCGGCCATGGAATACAGTTTGTCGACCAGCATCAAAAAAATGACGGCGGAAAACAAGCCGAAGGTTGGAATCGTAATGGGACACGGGGAAACATCGCCCAACGCCATGGGACAGGTGATGCAAGCCCTCTCCATACTCTATGAAACAGAACCGGTGAACCTGGATGAGATTTCAGTGAACATCAACAATTTCAAGACATTGGTCATCATCAATCCGCGCGACAGCTTTCCACCGGCTCATCTGGCAAAACTGGATGAATTCCTTTCCCAGGGGAAGAACATCTGTATTGCCATCAACAGGGTGGATGGAAATCTCCAGACCTTGCAGGGAACTGAGATAAAAACCGGACTGGAAAGGTGGCTCGAGGGCAAGGGTGTCAAGGTCAATCCGAATTTCATCATCGACCAGAACTGCGGAAGCGTAATGGTTAACCAGCAACAAGGCGTTATGACCTTCCAGTCGAATATGCGGTTCCCCTATCTGCCAGTGATCACAAAATTCGCCGACCATCCGGTAACCAAGGGACTCACCTCCGTATTGCTGCAGTTTGCCAGTTCCATTGATTTTTCTTCCCCCGGCGGAAATATCACCTTTACCCCACTGGCAACCACTTCGGAAAAATCGGGGACAGAAAATCCCCCGGTGA
This sequence comes from uncultured Bacteroidales bacterium, assembly GCA_903875045.1. GTDB lineage: Bacteria > Bacteroidota > Bacteroidia > Bacteroidales > FEN-979 > CAIVAT01. The sequence goes on along the minus strand of CAIQUS010000044.1, from coordinate 4,151 downwards.
CATTTAACATCAACAGGAATTGGCAGGAACAGAATTTCCAACGCTCCGGGCTCACCGTGTGCGCTTTGATTAACGGTAACCTGGCCGGGGGCATGACTTCCCGGATGATCATCATCGCCGATGGCGATTTTCCGATCAACGGGGAGGGACAACAGGCCCGGCAACTCCCGCCCGACAATGTGAACCTCATTGTCAATTCCATCGATTGGCTGTCGGATGACACCGGGCTGATCGACCTGCGCACCAAGGAGGTCAGTTCACGCCCAATCGATCAGATGGATGACGGAAAAAAGGCAATGCTCAAATACCTGAACTTTCTGTTGCCCATCTTTCTGATCATTGGAATTGGAATCGTGCGGTATCAGTCACGACGGAACCTTCGCATGAGACGGATGAATGAAAATTACATTTAAGGAGAAGATTCGTAACTTTACCGGCTCGACTTATCCTTAAATTACACTGAACTTTGAAAGACATTCTGAATAATATCAACGATCTGGCTGGGAAGTATGCCGGTTACACCGCCGGGAACCTCTCTAAACTCATTCAAATAAAATCTCTCAGCACCGGTGAACAGGCCATGGCGGAAGAATTAAAGCGCCAGATGCTCGAAGCCGGGTTCGATGAAGTACGAACCGACGGCCTCGGCAACGTGATTGGCCGTATTGGAAAAGGTAAAAAGATACTGGCATTCGACGGGCACATCGACACAGTCGACACCGGCAATCGTGCCAACTGGACAAGTGATCCCTTTTCCGGGGAAATCGCTGAAGGGTTCGTGCATGGCCGCGGAACCGTAGACCAGAAAGGCGGTCCCGCTGCCTTTGTGACAGCAGGCCGCATCCTGAAAGAACTTGCCTTCGACCGAGACCTCACCATATATTTCACGGGAACCGTGATGGAGGAGGATTGTGATGGTCTTTGCTGGAAATATCTGGTGGAGGAAGAAAAAATCATCCCCGATTTTGTGGTCATCACCGAACCTACCAACCTGAACATCTACCGGGGGCACCGTGGAAGAATGGAAATTTCTGTCTCCTTCAAAGGCCTGTCATCGCACGGCTCGGCACCCGAACGGGGAAAAAACGCGATTTATATGGCATCACGTGCATGCCTTGAGATCGAAAAATTAAACGAACGGTTAAAATCAGATGATTTCCTGGGCAAAGGCAGTGTGACCATTTCAGAATTTGTTTCCGGAAGTCCTTCATTATGCGCTGTAGCCGACTACGCCCGGATACACCTCGACCGCCGGCTCACATGGGGAGAAACGAAAGAATCTGCCGTAGCTGAAATCCTTGATATTGTAAAAGAGATGGATGCCACGGTCGAAGTGCTGCAATATGAAGAGACTGCTTACACCGGACTTCGGTACGGCATGGAAAAATATTATCCAACCTGGAAAATCGAAGAGGACCATCACCTGGTGGTGCGTGCGCAGGAAGCCTTTGCAGGTCTTTTCGACAAGGAGCCTGTCACCGACAAATGGACATTTTCAACCAACGGCGTTACAATTAACGGCTATTATAAGATCCCATGTATTGGTTTTGGCCCCGGGAATGAAGTGCTGGCCCATGCGCCGAACGAGAAGGTACCTGAAAGCGATCTGGTGGCAGCTTCGGCCTTTTATGCAGCTTTGGCATATTATTTATCGGAATAACAATTGACATCTCAGACCCTCTAACAAATCATCCTATGCAAAAAACCGCTGCCGGGCTTTACGGCCATGACTTCCTTCTCACCTGGGAGAAGAGCCTCGAAAACCTCGAAACCATCCTGTTTGTCGCCGAAGAGCTGAAAAAGCTCCGCGACAGGAACATCTCTCCCCGTTGCTTCGACTCCGGATTGGCCATCTCGCAGTTCCGTGATAATTCAACGCGTACCCGTTTCTCATTTGCCTCTGCTGCCAATCTGCTGGGGCTCGCTGTTCAGGATCTCGATGAAGGGAAATCACAAATTGCCCACGGGGAAACTGTGCGTGAAACTTCGGCGATGATATCCTTCCTGAGCGATATCATCGGCATCCGTGATGATATGTTCCTGGGAGCCGGAAATACCTATATGCGTGAAGTAGGCGCTGCATTGGATGAAGCGTTTGCCGATGGTGTGCTGCCCCAGCGCCCCGGGATTATCAACCTGCAATGCGATATCGACCATCCTACCCAATCAATGGCCGATTTGCTGCACCTGAAAACAGTTTTCGGTTCACTTGATCAATTAAAGGGAAAAAAGATCGCCATGACATGGGCCTATTCGCCCAGTTATGGCAAGCCCCTTTCGGTACCCCAGGGCATTATCGGCCTCATGACCCGTTTGGGAATGCATGTTGATCTTGCCTACCCTGAGGGCTACGGGCTCATCCCCGAAGTGGTTGAACTGGCGGGTAAACAAGCCGCAGAAAGTGGTGGCCAATTCCGTGTTGTTAATTCGATGGAAGAAGCATTTACCGGAGCCGACATCGTCTATCCGAAGAGTTGGGCTCCGTTCCATGTGATGCAGCAACGAACAGAATTGCTCAGGAAATCGGATCATGATGGATTAAAAGGGTTGGAAAAAGAGTGCCTGGCAAACAATGCCCGTTACAAGAACTGGGAATGTACCGAAGAAAACATGAAACTTACCAAAAATGGCACAGCGCTTTATATGCACTGTTTGCCGGCAGATATTTCCGGAGTTTCATGCAAAGAGGGTGAAGTGTCGGCCTCAGTTTTTGAACGCTACCGTGTACCATTGTATAAACAGGCCGGGTTCAAACCATACATCATTGCAGCGATGATGCTTACCAACCGGTTTGAAGACCCGTCAGCGGTGATCAGGGGGATGGAGGAGAAAGGGGAGCGGAGGGTCAGGTGATTTACGATTTACGATTTGGGATTTACGATTTACGATTTGGGATTTTAGGATCGCATGGTTTTCCAAAGTTTTTTTGCCTGTATTTGTGATTCCTGATAAATTGCTTTTTCATCAACTGTCAGCACATTTCCATTTTCAACAATGAGCCTGCCCTGTGAGATCACATGGGTAATGTGCCTGGATTCGATCCCGAATAAAAAGTGTCCGAAGAAGTTGTCCGCTGTAAGTGGTGTGGGTGTATCGTAATCAAAGATCACCAGGTTGTTATCACCATCTCCTTTAAATTCATTGGATTGCAGGTAATCATGTACATTCCTGAGCCTGCGGTAGGTTTCACCATAGTCGATGGAATCAAAATTGTGTCCGGCAAAAAACGCCGCTTTGGCACTGCGCAACATGTCGCTGTGCATGCCATCGGTGCCAAACATCATCCGTGGCCCAAGTCCTGCTGAATTAAAAAAACCCACCGAATTGTTCAGGTTGCTTTCCATGTTCTGCACAACCCAGGCGGGAGAACCTTCAACCAATTTCCTTTCGTATTCATCAAGGTGGAGGCAATGCGCAAGAATGGTCTTTGGAAATTGCAATGCCCCTGCACCATAAAGTCTTTGTACAACCCGCTGATGGTGCTTTTCCATGCAATCCAACTGATCCGATATGTCCTCGGCCACATGAATATGGATGCCGGAATTTGTTTGTAATGCCAGCTGAACAGCTTGTTTCAATGTTTCATTGCCAACGGTGAAGGAGGCATGCAGCCCTGTCAGGCCTTGTCTCTTTTGCAGATACGCTGCTGTTTCAGCCAAACCTTTTTGAGCCACGCTCAAACCATCGCGATCGGATATTTCATAGCAGAGCAAGTGCCCTACCCCTACCTCATCAAAAGCCTGGGCAATGACCTCCAGGCTTCCGGCAACCGCAAACGGCGAGGCATGGTGGTCAATGACAAAGGTGACCCCGTTTTTAGCGCAAGCTATCGCCGTAACAAGGGCGCTTGACCTGATCATCTCAAGATCCAGCGCTTTATCCAGGTTCCACCAGATATATTGAAGAATTTCCGGAAAATTTTCCGGATTTTTCTTTGGTGCCGGCATCCCCCGGGCAAGCGCCGAATAAATATGATGATGCCCGTTGGCAAACGATTTTGTGATAAACTTACCCGTACAGTCCACCACCTTAACACTTCCCTCTGGAAGATTCTCCCCTCTCCCCCCGGGAGAGGGGCCGGGGGTGAGGGGCTTTGATCCGGGAGAGGGGCCGGGGGTGAGGGGGTTTGATCCGGGAGAGGGGCCGGGGGT
>CAIQUS010000043.1 GCA_903875045.1 uncultured Bacteroidales bacterium | reverse complement strand
TGATGAATTTAAACCAAACCGTTTCCTTCCTGATGCCCATGTTGGGAGTTTGACCGTTTTTAAATGATTGCCACCGGGTCGTTTTAAATTTGATCTACTCTACCCGTTTGGGTGGATTCGGATCAACACTATAATTAACATACCTGGAAGCATCGCAGGTGGCATCGTTGCCGGTTAAAATCAGCGTTTGTGCGCTTAAAAGTACAGAGGTAAAAAACAAAGGATTAGAAACAGAGCCGATCTCATTCCGGGGATGTATTGGTCCGGGCAAAAATACATTATTTAAAAGGGGAAACTACGGTAGCCGGTATTCAAATATGTTAGCAGTATGGTAGCAGGCCAAAATGCAACAATCAACTTTGTCATAGGTAAAGATTGTTCATTTACTTCAGGCCTTATAATGACCTTTTAGCGAATGAATCAATAATTTGTTGCCCTCTATTTCGTAAACAATCCGATGCTCAAGATTTATCCTTCTTGACCAGGTTCCTGAAAGACTGTATTTCAAAGGCTCGGGGTTTCCTTTTCTTCGTAAGGGTTTTGAATAATCGCCTCAATCAGCCTGCTAATCTTTTCCAGAACAGATTTATTCCCGGTTTTAACCCAGAATGTTAAGTCTTCTTTCGCAGCAGGTGAAAAGACTATTTCCATAAATCATTGAGTTCTTCAAGAGTTACAACAGTTCCTTTTCCATCCATAAGATCTTGTCTGCTTCGCTCGATTTTCTCAACAAACTCAGGAGGGTAAGTCTTCCCTGTTGAAATCTCAAATTTAATTTTAAGTGCTTTCATAACAGCCTTGATTGCTTCAATCTTAGAGGCATCTTCGGTATATGCAGTAATATTGATCGTTTGCATGGTGTTAAACAGTTGGAATTATATTTAAATGCATTTACAAAGTTACTAAAAAACACATCAGGGGGCAAAACCTGCCCAATTTCAAAAAGAAAAACCCCGAACGTGTTAAGGTTCAGGGTTTAAATTTGGTTTTTCTGTGGCATCGACTGGTATAATCCCCAAACCATTCAGAACTATTCAGTTGAAACAGTGATTCTAGTATCATGTTGGTCCAGTTGTGATTAACCATTTTCTGATTAAAGTGAAACCCACACGGAACTACTCAGAACTACTTATTTTGTTGCCCAAAACCTGCCCAATCGGTTTTTCTTAAGATTTGATCTGTACCTAATTTCTTTCGCAGGAACCTTACTTCAAATTCGGGACGATCACACTGATCATAAGGACCTTAGGCTACGATCACAGGCTTTACCATGATAAAGGCGGTGTTTGCCAAGGTCATTTGATGGCATAAAGTATCTTCCCCGACTTTAATACATCATGAATAAATGTAAATTCTCGTTCTTTGTCCTTTGCAATTTCAGATGGGGCGTAGACAAGAATATCCAAAGGTTGGAAGTCTTTTTCCGTTATGTCTGTTCCGGCAACATGGATCCCGGTATATACAAAAAAAGCCACCCCGGTTTCCCTGGATGGCTTAACTAAACACGGATATTCCAATGAGAAAATTGATCTCTTTACTTTATACCTTTCTATTGCTTAATGATCTTGCTTGTTTCTGTTCTGACACCAGAAACCACGCGCACAAAATAGATTCCGACAGGCTTTCCGGCCAGCGACAATTCAGACTTTTTCCGGGATTCCAGTTCAATGTTCAGAACCTTTTCTCCCCGCATCCCGAAGATTTCTATATTGGCTGTTTCTGATTCTGTTTCACCAGTAATTTCAAGAGTGAAAGAACCTGTGGTAGGATTCGGATAAACTTTGAACAAGGATTGGGCGGATGCCACAGGATTTTCATGAACTCCTGCTATCACTGCAACGAGCGGAACTGGTAAGCTGCCACAAAACTCGCTGGTAAGCGTGATGTAGCCATGCAAGTAACCAGATAGCCCGACTGTGGTTCCAGGCAGATAGAGAATGTTTTCCCCGGCGATCATTATGGCGCTGCCTCCTCCCTCCACTGTGAATGTGCTTGTTCCACCGGCAACAGTTATTGTTTGGATTGCATTGTAACAGGTGTCTTTCCCTGCTGCAATGGTACCGGTGGTTGTTGCATTTGCAGGAACGGTTACAGTCATAGTGATCAAATTTGAGGTTGCAGGGTTACCTGTTGTACAGGTTACAGATGATGTAAGCACACAGGAAACCACATCGTTGTTGACCGGGATGTATGAGAAAGCAGGACTACTAATTCCAGCATTGGCACCATTCACCTTCCACTGATAGGCAGGACTGCTACCTTCGTTTAACGGAGTAGCAGTGTATGTCACTGAAGTGCCTGCCGCTACCGGATTACCTGATGCGGCAATGTTTATACTGACTGGAAATACATCGTTCGTTCCTATCATAATGGAGTTTGAAGACTTAGGACTTCCTGATACACATTGCAGATTGCTTGTCATGATGCATTTTACAGTTTCACCACCATCAGGCATTACGAAAGTAAAAACCGGGCTATTCGTTCCGACATTGACAGCTCCATTCTTCCACTGATACGCCGGGTTTGTTCCCCCGTTTACCGGGGTGGCCGTGAAGATAACCGAATTTCCGTAGCAGACCGGATTCTCAGCAGCCACGATGGTTACATCAACTGGTAACAGGGGGTTTACGACCATGGTAATTACGTTTGAAGCAGCAGGGTTTGCTGAGTTGCATGCCAGGTTTGAAGTGAGGATACATGTTACTACATCGCCATTCACCGGAGTGCAGGTATAATTCGGATTATTCGCACCCGAATTGGTTCCGTTGACATTCCACTGATACGAAGGATTGGTTCCTCCGTTGACCGGGGTAGCAGTGAAGGTAACCGGTGTATTAAGACATACCTGGTTGCCTGATGCCACGATGGATACGCTTACAGGCAATAACGCATTCACGGTGACAGAAAGGGCTGTGGGGACAGGGGCAAGTGCTCCCCCGGGTGTGTTGCTGTAGTTGATGGTAACCGTTTGCGTGCCTGCCGTGTTCCAGGTAACCGTAACGGTATTATCGGTGGTTGTTCCGCCTGCGGTGATTGTTCCACCTGCCGAAACGGTCCATACATAATCATATTTGCCCGGTTCGGTCGTGTAAACATTGGAAGCAGCGCCCTCGCAAATATTTCCCGGGCCCTGAATGGTGGGCAGCTCCGTCAGGGTAAAGGTCACATCCTCACCATAAACCACCTGGGACGATGTGGTTGAAACTCCCTTTGCACGGTAATGATAGAGCGTATTGGGGAGAAATCCGGCGATTGATTTATCAAACAATACTGATGCCGTTGATCTCACTGATACCGGCTCTGCCGCAACGGAACTTCCGTAACCTGTTGTGGTTCCGTATTCAAAGAAAACACTGACGTTTTCTCCATTGGTGCTGATATTGCCATGCAAATCGGCCGATGAATAGTTTGCATTAGTTGCAGGAAGGGTATTGATGGATGCAACGGGCAGGGTAAATTCATATGCGCCAATATCCGGAGGGTTTGTGCGCAAAACATTTGAATAATCAGTTGTTATGCCGGGAATTGTAACGCCTGCGTTATTCAGGGCAGGCGCTGCCGAGTGCAAATCAGTTGCTGAAGTAAATGCAGGATCAATGTTGATCGAATTGGCATCTTTGCCGGTTGCCGCCTGCCATGAGTCCAGCGTCGGATAGTTGATTGTCGTGGAGCCGGCCGACCCAATGTTTGGGTGAATTCCTGTTATAAAATAGTCATTGTTGTCCAGATTCGAAAAAACCGCGGTGGGAGTCTGTGAGAATATTCCATAAGTATATACATTTGTCCCAGAACCTGTTGTAGTCTGGAGGTTGTTTTTCAGTATGTTATTCCGGACATCCGTTGTTGAAACAGCGGCGGCCAGCACAATGCAGCCACTTTGCGAGGTGCTTGTGGAAGATAAACAAGCTCCCTCCAGGGCAATAGAATTATCCCATACATTGACAAAGCCACCACTCTGAATCGAGATACCGGCAAGTGCATAATTACCACCGAAGCCGCCAATCCCCCGGATATCATATATAAGGTTATTCGAAATTTCAGTGATGCTGCTGGCTTCGGCCCTGTAATAAATTCCAAATGGCCCCACATAAGCGGTGCCGCCATAAAGATAGAGCCCATGCACTTTGTTTTTCCTTACCTGCGTATTTGTTGCGAGGGTGTACAACCTGATGCCGCAAATGTTGTTAAGACTAACACCATACTGTGAAGACCCAATAACTTCATTGCCCTCTATAAGCGTATTATTCGCCTGCATCACATAAATGCCATACAATTGCATTGAAAGTGAATCGACCATGGTTCCAACCATATTGTTCAATATCTGGCAGTTGAGCGCCGGATAGGCTGCAGTTCCTGCTACCTTGATGGCGACAGATACCGCGTACACCGCGTTGTTATCCAGAACGAGGTTGGTATAACCGCCACCCGTGGTACTGTTGCAGGTGATCCCGTATGTCACGTTTACCACCTGATTGCTGGCCTTGATGTTGCAGTTTTTTATCACATCGTAGGAAGCGCTTTGGGTGTAAGATCCCGGGCTGGTAAAATTAATCACCGCTGCATTCGTGGCACTGTTGGAATTCCAGATGGTCAGGTTCCTGGATGCAGTGCCGTTGTTCGACCCGTCGATAGTTACGTAATTGGCACCATTGAATAAAATGACACTCAAGGTGGTTGATCCCTGGATGGATGCGCTATTTCCAGGGGCCGGCTTGATAGTCAGCGTATTCGTTGAACTGAGGCCTGCAATACGGTTGATCGATATCGGAAGGGTTTCACCGGCATAAATGGCATCGGTAAGAAGCACGGTGACCGGGCAGGTAATTTCCTTTGTATTGAGATCATTGATGGCCGCAGTAAGGGTTGCATAATCGCCCCCTGCACCGACCGTGTAGGAACCGCATGCGCCCACGACAATTTTATAGGCAAACAGCCTCGGGGGAGGAGTTGTGGCCGCAGGAGGAGAGAGGGTGAACCCATCGGCGCCCTGTGGAGTTGATCCCACGTTCGGACCGGGAAAGGTGTTGAGGTCCTGTGCGACAATATAGTATTTAACACTGTCGTTCAGGGCAACGCCGCTGCCAAAGGGGAACATGTACTGGTCTCCACCCAGGGATGCAGCGGTTGCCGCATTCCAGGAGCCGTTGTTGATATTCCAATAGAGTACCGGCAATCCTGAACCAGAGGTCGGCACACCTGTGAGGTCGGTGATGGTGGCTGTCAGGGAACGGGATGTCAATGAAGCCGTGTTGGAGAGGAGTGTCAGGGCAACATTCGGCGGAGTTAAAATTTTATAGGTGCCTCCGAACTCTTCTGCACCGATATCCGGCCGCACGGGAAGAGAGGACGGATTGAAAGGATAACCTGAATTCGGGTACCGCGGTGTGTTGTAATAGTCAACATTCACGGGAGTGGGGGATGCAATGACGATCCCGGCACTTTCGCACTGGCTTCCTGTGGAGGCGTCGATATGCAGGTTATAAGGAGAAGTAAGAACATTCATGAATGGTGTGTTCTCTGTAATAGAGGTTTGCTCAGCGGGAAAAAGCCTGATCTTGCAGGCAACGAGTGTTTGATCCTTGTTTGTCCCGTCATAGTAAATGAGCCGGTTTGTACCGGGGATGCCTGTATAATAGTTGTTAAAGTCTGAATTGGGCGAATAATTGACCAGAGAAGGGCTGCTGTAATTGAACGCCACGGTATTTCCCGTGCCCGACGGAACGGAAACATTGTGAACAATGTTGTTGCGAAGGAGAACCGTCGGGGTGGTGTTGGCGTTGATCCCCGCTGTTCCGAAATTCGTCCCGCTTGAGGATGCGTCCAGGTAGATCGTGTTGTAATGAGCTGCCACCGCCGAACCTGCCGTGATGTTCAGCCCCGTAACCTGCCTGGTTCCGACGGATGCCGGGGTGTAAAGTTCAGATATGTAATTATTGTATACTTCACCGAAAGTACCGCCGTTAAAGGTGATCCCGTTGATAATAGCAGCACCGCCGGAAGAAGTGACACGGGATATTTTGTTCCCGTAAATGTATGTCCTGAGTGAGTTCAGATGATAAATACCATTCACTGTTCCTCCGGTATTGGTATGATTTGTAATGGTATTTCCGTAAATATATTTTTCCCACTCATTGTTGCTTATACAATCCGCATTCAGTAAATTGGTGGTTCCGTTGCAATTGGTCGTATTGCCAGTGATGGTATTGTTGAAAATTTTGGCAATACTGCCATACCAGTTGCAATAAATAAAGCTGTTTACATTGGCGGTGGCGCTGTTGGTGATAACATTTCCGGATAAAATATTGTCATAAACCTCCACCAGGTTTCCGGCAAGGGAGCCGGAAGCAGTAATGACAATACCTGTAAACGAACCTGTGGTAACAGAGCCTGATCCCACCGTTATATTTTTAACCTGGTTTGCGTATACCTTATTCCTAAACCCGGATGCTGCCTCAGAAATACCGGTAAAAGTAGCTCTCGTCGAGCAGTTAATGTCATGCAGATTGTTATTATATAGATTAATTGTATCATAATTGTTTTGGTCCGAGATCATGGTAATTGAACCTGTTCCCTGTACTGTGAAATCTCCAATGTCGTTGTTGTATACCTGTGGGCTTTTGCTATTGGAAAGAGTTATCGCGCCCCCGTTGATTGTATTGTCAAGTGTTGTGAACCGGTTGCCTGCTACCCTGAGCCATTGCGTATTTGAACAATTTACCTGGATAGTATTGAGAAAAACGTTGCCCCCAACCTCACTGGCCTTGGCTTCACTTTCATATATACCGATCTCATTTCCATAATCAAATAAACCGGTGGTAGTTGCATTGGCAGGGCCGATGAAATATATTTGCTGAAGGGTTTGTGGAGAGGCTGTTGTGTTGACAATGCTGTCAGAATATATCTTAATATAAGAATTCGTACCGGAAAATGAGGTGGCATTTACAGTAGTGCCGGCCAGGTTTTGGTTTGTGGAGGCAATAACGTAATTTCTCATAAAACCATATATTTTACAGTTTCTGATGGTGGTATGCTGGCATCCATCCGTTTCCTTAGCCCTGGCAAGCCAGAAGCCGGTTTCCATTCTCGTCAAACTACTGGTATTGGTAGGGGCGTCCTTGATACTGATTCCATCAAAAGTTACATAGTCGGTTCCTCCAAGTGCAAAAACAGCATCCATTGGTGTAGCGGTGGAAACACCCGGGCCTGCGATAACAAGCGGATTGGCACCGGTTCCCGATTTCTGGAACACAATTTGTTTCGAAGCATCGCTGGTGGTGGTGGTTAAAATACCGGCCGATGATGCAGGGAATTGTTCGACGTAGCCCGCGCTGATATTAAATACAACTCCGTTTCTCCCGACTCCCTGCGCATTCAAGGCAGCAATGGCAGATGCAATCGTGGGGTATTCTGTACCAGGGATGGTAAAAGTTCCGGTTACCTGTGCCTGGGAATACATCCCCATAAACATAACCGTGATGGCCAAGAGTAATTTGTTTCTCATTTGTTTGTGTTTAGGTTTAAATTGATGATTTGTCTGATTGATTATTCTGTTCGATGCTTTTTTTTAACACCCTGGTGTGTAACTCTTTTTTTTTCAGATCTTTTTTGAGTTCCACCAGTTCAGGACTAATTTTTTTCACAGCCTCTTTCGGATTTCCATTCTTCTCTTTCATAATAGTTCGTTTGGCAATAAGGGTCAAAAGTACACGGAGGAGGAGGTAATGTCAAATAATCAGGCAATACAAAAACCATAACCATGGAAAAAACAGGCAATACAAAACCTATACTATGGTTTCAACTAATTGATTGCATGTTAATTGGAAATTATGAAAGGACCCAATCCCTGGAGAAGATATCTTAAAGTTGAGAGAGAAAGGACACCAGGTTGACCTGGGTATTGGAAATTCCCAGTTTTTTCCGAAGTCGGTAGCGGGCAACTTCCAGGGTTGCCGACCGTTGACCGGACATTTCGCTGATCTCCTTGTTGGACAGATTCAACTTAAGCAAGGCACATAGTTTTAATTCGCTCGGTGTGAGATCCGGGAATTTTTCAAGCAACCGGACGTAGAAATTGTTGTGGACCTGTTTGAATCGCAATTCAAATTCTTCCCACACATTGCCTTCCGAGCTTTTTTGCATCGTATTGACAAGCTGTGTGATTTCCGAACCAGCCTTTTCGTCGTCCATTGATTCCTTGATCTGGATCAACCTGTTTGACAAATCAACGATCAACTCGCTTTTTCTGATGAAATTCATCACATTCAATGTCAACTCCCTGTTCTGGGATTCAATTTGAATGTCAGCTGTTTGCTTCTCAAGTTCAGCCTGCCTCTTTTCAACCTCAATCTGTTTTTTCTTTTGTTTTTCAATTCGTAACCTTTGGTAAAGAATGAGGACAAGTGTTAATAAAATCGCTCCGATTCCAATGAAAATGATCAGGTTGTGTTTCCGGAGGGAGTTACTATATTCCAGTTGCATTTTCTTCTCCTTGATCTTTTTCTCATAACTTAGCTGTGCCTCAGTGAGTTTTACAACATTGATGGACTTGATCGTCAATAACGAATCGGATCTTAATTTAAACAGTCTGTAGAAATAATAGGCAGAATCTACCTGACCGGTTTCCTCATAAGACTTACTAAGATATTCAGCCACCTCGCTGCTACGTTCCAGATGTTTTAAGGTATCTGAAAGATGAGAACATGAGTAGAAATATTTTCTGGCTCTCTTATAGTTCCCCATTTCATAGTTTGTAAGCCCCATTAAGTAGAGAATATCGTTACGCATAAGCCTTGAATCGTTCATATTCTGTCCGGAAACACGATTTTCGGCGATTGTTAATGCTTCGTTCAGGTAGTTTAATGCCTCAGTGTAACGCTTTCCAGGTAAAAGAGAATAGGAATACAGACCAAGGCATGTTCCAAGACCGGGTTGATTATTGATCGCCCTGAAAATTGTAATAGCTTTTTTCAAGTACTCCCTGGCTGAATCCGCTTTTTCCATATGATTATAAACAGCGCCCAGGTTCATAAAAACGGTGGCGATTTTAAATGAGTCGCTCCCATTTTCAAATACAGCCAGCGCTTTATTATAATAATCAATACCGACTGTGTAGTTATTTGTAGCGACATAGATCCTGCCAAGATTGTTGTTGACCTTTGCCATCATATCGCTGTCCTTTACCTCTTCAGCAATCTCCCGGACTTTGAGATAATAACTGAATGATTCAGATATATTATTGGTTTGGGCGTATATGCTTCCAATCTGGTTCAGCAATTTTATCTGCTTTTTTTGCTCCCCTTGCTTCTGGTAAGACAAGGCAGAGATCCTATACTGGCGGATTGCTTCATTGAAATTATTTTCAACACGTGAAATATCACCACCTGTTTCATACGCTCTTCCTATATAAGGGAAGGAGTTGATCTTGCAAAACCTTTTTTTTGCCTCTCCCAGAAAAAACTTACAGGAATCAGTGGATGTGGGTTTGACCAGTTCAGCAAGAGATAAATAAATCTGGACTTTTTTTTCAATGTCCGTAGTTTTTACCAGGACTTTTTGCAGACTATCCAGGCGGCTGTGATTGGAGCCAGATATCCGGGAAGGAGTTACACAAAGGCCCAGAGCCAATACCCAAAGTGAAATTGCCGCAAGTATGCTTCTACTATTTCTAATGAGGAATCTTATTTTCAAATTATCATAGATTGTTCATGGTAAAGAACCTCCCATAGATTAAGAATGCGAAGCAGCCTCAAAAGTAGTATTTTTATTTTCAGGCAGGAATGTTTTTGATGATTGAATTTCGGCATACCTTCAAGTATGTCCTGGAAAAACCGGAGCAACTGATCACCTTTCGCCGGTTTTGGTTGACCACACCAAATTTTTACCAATCAATGCTATATGATGGTCAGATTATTTCGGCAAAAACTGGTCAAAACGAGAGGTTTTTTCAGTAAAGTACCGGTTTCATCTCATGATTACCAGCTTGTAGGCTTTCAATTCCCTGTGGCTTTTGACCAGCAGCTGGTAACAGCCCGGTTCCAGTTTCGATACATCAATGCTGGTACGGAGGGTGGTTCCGGTGGTGGAAACAGCATGTGATGCCACTTCCTTTCCACTCACCGATACCACGCTAAGGGTATAACTTCCGGGAGTGCCTCCGGGCCGGTCAACCCAGATCCGTTGTGAGGCCGGATTAGGCCAGGCCCTTATCACTTCCAGCCCGGAAAGAGCCTCGTTGACCGATTCAGGATGGTTGAGGTCAAGTTCGTAGATGCCTCTCCCGAATGTTGCCGCCCTCAGCAGCCTGGTCCCGGCATGATTGTAACAATCGAAATCAAGCACAGGCAGAAAAGG
>CAIQUS010000042.1 GCA_903875045.1 uncultured Bacteroidales bacterium | reverse complement strand
GTCAGAACATTATTCTGAACCGAAAAGAACGGAATAAGCCGCTTTCCCGGTTTTATAGATAGAATCTCTTTCACAACCACTTTCCCGTCCTGGCATTCCAACAGCGCTTTGATCAAGCCGCTGTCAGCCGGCAGCGGGATCAGGGAATCTTTAACGGAAGTAACGGTATCGTGCTGAACAAAGACCGTCGATCGCTCAGCGACAGGATATCTTTCAGCGCATCTTTTTTGAGAAATACAGCCGGACATCAAGGCGGCCATGAGCAGGATCAGGAAACCCTGTTTCATAATGCTATAAATTTAAAATTGTTCAATCGGTTCATCCATCCGTTGAAGAATTTGAGCTGGTCAGGATGATTTTTTACCAGTTCTTCAATAAAGACTTTCCTTGCCTGAAAAATGGCAGCATGAAGTCCGCGTTGGTTGACGTTGTTGACGGCAAATAATGTTGCTGTTCCAACGATTCCATCGTCAGGAACCTTCAACAATCGTTGCGGAATAACAATGCCCCATTTTCCGCTGCCCCAAACCCAATCAACCAGAATTTCGGCGATGCTTTGGTTGGTAATCTGGTCACCTTTCCACCGATTCCAGTAATTCAATCTCAGGACTTTCACTGCATCTGCTTTGGAAAGGAGTTTGATATCTTCAGCGTCAATGTCGCCATCACCATCCTTGTCATAGCCAACCTGTCGCCAAGTGGCCAGAGTTACACCCATGTTTGTTGCTCCTCCCCTGTCTTTGGGATCATTGACAAACCCGCCTTCGAATCGAAGGATCTTCGGGGCAAACAATTCGAGCTTTGCCATATTACTTTTTAAATGATGGGTCTTTGACAAAGATCAATGCAAAGCAAACCGGGGCAAATACCACGTATTCACTCAATGTTGCCTTGCCGATTCCGACCAGCGCTAATCCACCGGCCAGCATCAAGATGCCGGTCAGGGTGGTTTTCCAATTCTTAAAAATTCTCTCTTTCATAATTTTCTATTTTAAAAGTTGACCTTCGACTTTGGAAATTCTCTCACCATGATCGCCCAGGGTTGCCTTCATTTCATCAATCCCGGTATCATGACGGCACAGGTGTTCACCAATTTCTTTGTGCTTTTCGGTGCAGTAGGTTTCCCTGCATTGCATTTGGACGATGAGTTTATCGACAGATTTTTTCAGAGCAATAACACTCATGTAAAATTGATACAAGAAAAACCCGATGACCGGAATTGCAATGATTTTGATGATGTCAAAGACATCCTGGAGGATAAAATCAAGTGATTTCATGCGAGGAAGAATGAGTTATCTGATTTATTTATGAATTCGTTGCGGGTTTCTGCAATCACTTTTCCGGCATACCGGCCTGAATGGAAATAGGCCGGGTAAACATCGTCGCTGGCGGTTTCATCCAAGAACTGCTGCAGGGCTTTTAACTCGGCTTCTCCATCCCTTTGGTTGGCTTCAGCCATGATAGCGATACGGTCTTTATTGGAAGCCTGTTTGGAAGATACATTGGCAAAAGTGTTGCCGGCAGTGTCGAAAATGCCCCAGTCCAGAACGTCAATTGAAATCTCTATCAGGGCCCGGGCAATGGTTAGATGGGCCAAGGCAGGACGGATAAGGTCAAGGAGATTAAGCTGTGCTGTTGTCAAGGCTTCGTCCAATTGCCAGGCCTCCTTTAGTTCATCGAACAATTCCGCAGAAAGTGTAGGTCGTATATACTTCTTTTCAACAGAGCGGATGATTGGTTTGAGGCTTACGAAAACCCGTCTGCTCTCGCGTATATCCACCTCACTGTTGAACTCAAGGGTCCCACGGATAAACAGGTCGGCATCCTGGGGATCGAATCCGGGGTAGTCTTCCTTGTGTTCATCAAGGAATTTGAGAACAAGGTCCAGCGATGTGTTTGCCCTGCGGATCCAATTTTCTTTGAGGTTCTGCACGCGGTACTGTGGTGCTGTCTTGTGTGTAGGCGTTTCAATGACCTGGATACCCTGGGATGAAATGCTCACGCCGAATTCATCGGCACCAAGCCACAAGGCATAAAGTGCAAGTGGCTTGCGAATCATTGAGAGTAATTCAGCCAGATTTTCTGCGGTGGTTCCATCATCCGGAGGAACCGGATCGAGGGCCATCATATCTTGCAGTTGATCATAGAGAACATCCCCCAGCACAGGTTTAATGAAGGTCTCCTGGGCTTCATCGATATATGGGAACCAGTTTTCGATCGAGTTGCTGACATTGATTGAGGCAGCCGTTAAAACCTGTGAAAGATTGTCTATCAGTCTTGTCATGCGATGTTCTTGTCAATACGTTTATCAATTTTTGTCGGATGGTCCTGCATGGTCTGGGAGGTGTCAACGGTCACATAATCAAACTCGATGTCAGGCGACCATTTGTTGAAATCACGGATGAAATAGAGTGGTTCCAAACTGATTTGCCGGTAAATGCCCATCTCGGCATTGAGTTGCCAGAAAGCTTCGCGCTTGTCTGATCCACTGCCTGCTCCCAGGTTACCACCGGGAAGCCCGGAACCCACCAGACAAGGATCAACACCGATGGCAAATAGAATTTCCGAATTTGCAGCCTGAGAATCAGGTAAATAAGCATCGTCTTTCAGTTTATTGTCGATAACGATAATTTTCCATCCTGCCAGGTACTCCCCTTTAAATTTGTTGAAGAAAGTGAATGTAAGAAAGGCTTTTCCGGTATTCTCAACATCCGACAGGAAATCGTTCATTTCCGAAAGCACCTTCATTCTTGCCGACTCACGCTGCTCCCGGGTATAATCCGGAGACGGATACCGGTTCATGAAATAATCATCGGGTATCTCAATGTGATACTTGATGGTCATCTGGTTTTTCATGATCGCCTGCTTGAGCTGCGGTACCTTGTTGGCAATGCCGAGCCATCCGCTTTGACGGATTCCGTTCCAGACTGAAAGGTGGTAATAGGATTTATTGAACGACCGGTAAAAAACCGGATAGGCAAATTGCGGGTCCTGGTATCGTTTACCATCATATTTATAAGGATCATACATCGGAATCTTAACCAATGAGCCGTCGGCTTCATTCGGGGAAAGATCCCACTGGGCAGAAAAGAACAGGTACGGAATACGGGATGGATGGTCACTGTCCATTTTGGCATTCCGACAATAGGCCGGGTCTTTGACGAAAACCTTGTTGATCTTGTCTTTTCCCTTGTTCAGGATGAATTCCACCCATCCGTTTGCAAATATTTCCAGGCTGCCGATCAGGTCAATCCATTGAAAGTTCAACCGGTTGATGCGAAGGAATTCAACCACATCCGGATCAGTGACGATTTCCCGGATCGGCGCTCCCAGGTTATCCTTGCCTTTATCCCGATAAGCCAGGATACCGCGACCATAATGGACGGTCTTCCGTTTTTCCAATGCCCGGAGCGCAATTGAATTCTTTTCCAGGTCAGTTAATACATTCTGCGGGAACAAATTGTCGTCACCCCAGGGCGACCATGGCCAGGAGCTGTAATCCTTCGGGATCACGACCTTCTCGGTAGCTGCATCCTCAGTCTTTTTATAGGATGTGGCAACGGCTTTGGCTCCCGGTAAGAATGCGATTCCGTTCTCGTAAACGATCTTTTGTTTCATCAGTAACAGACTTTCTTGTTATTGAATTCGATGATTAGCCGGATATGGAGCTTTCGTTTCTGTCCATTAGGCAGAAGGATGTTCCTGGTTGAATTGACCCAGTGGTTGGGATCTTTTGTGATCCTTTCATCGGCAGGAAAGTTCTTTTTTGCTGCAAAGATTTCCTTTCCATTTTTCGTTCTTACTGAGCATTTGCAAGCATCCTTTAGTTCAATGATCTCGCCGCCGGTTTTCTCCGACCTGTTTGCAGTGATAAATTTCAACTGGAACCTGACGGGCTTTCCCTGGCCATCAAATGAGTCCATGTTCTCAAGGACATCCCACAACCGTATAAAAGTTGACTTCATGGGAGCAATAGTACGATGGCAGGTGGGGATAATAAAGGACAGTATTTTTCTTCCAGCCTTTACGACCATAAAAAAATCGGTCTTATAGATAAATTACCAATCTGAATACACGCAAATAATGACAATTCCCAAAGGATGTCACCATTAAAAGTATTACAGCTGTTTTTAAGAGGATTTTTTGCAGGTAATTTTGCGGGAATGTCTATGTTAATAAACTGCGCCGGGGCTTTAATTTAAAAAGCTTGTCTTATTTTCTACAGGATTAGCTGGGTAAACTAAAATAGAATGTTGCCCCTTTGTCAGGTCTGCCTTCGGCACGACAATGTCCGCCGTGGCGCATCACGATTCGGTTGACGTTGGCTAATCCAATCCCAACTCCTTCAAAATCGGTTGATTTGTGAAGTCGCTGAAATACTCCGAATAATTTCTCGGCATATTTCATGTTAAATCCTGCTCCGTTATCTTTGATGAAAAATGTCGTCTCATTGCCGGTTGAAACACTCCCAATTTCTATATTTACTTCGGGTTTCTTTATGGTATATTTGATGGCATTCGATATCAGGTTGGTCCATACCTGATGTATCAGATCTTTATCGCCTTCTATGTCAGGAAGGGATTCTACCCTGAACGTGATTTTTCTGTTTTGTATTTCCGGCTCGAAAAATTTGATGATCTTTTGAACCATGACTGATGAGTGGATTCTGGTTTTTCGCAATTCAGCCTGATTAAGCCTTGAGAAAGAGAGCAATGCATCAATCAGTTTTCCCATTTCGGTGGCTGAATCGGTAACTTTTTTCAGATATTCATTTTCCTCTGCGGTAAGTTCTGTTGATTTATTTTCCATGAAAAGACCTATAAACCCATTGATATGCCTTAAAGGGGCTTTCAGATCATGTGAAACGGAATAAGAAAATGATTCCAGTTCTATGTTGGCTGCTTCCAGTTCTGCGGTGCGTTGTTTCACCCGGAGTTCCAGATCTCTGTTAAGATCAAGGATCTCTTTTTCTTTTTGTTTGCGCTCAGTAATGTCCTTATCCACCCCTCTATAACCTTTGAGATCTCCCTCTTTATCAAGGATAGGTACCCCATTGGTCAGCAAACAAACTCTATCTCCATTTTTCTTGATATTCCAATTTTCCAGATCCTTAATGGGCGCCTTCTTTTTAATGATTTCAGTTAAGATTGCTGACATTCTTTTGGCTTCAACCGGCGTCATAAAATCGAACGGTGTTTTTCCGATGATCTCTTCACGGGAGAACCCGATATGGTCGAACCCCATCTCTGAGCTATAGGTGTATACTCCATGTGTATCCACCTCCCAAATCCAATCGGCCATGCTATAAGTGATGTCTCTTAGTTTCTGTTCGCTCTCACGCAATTTTTCTTCTGAATCCTTCAACTCATCGATGTCGGTGCATGTACCAAACCATTTGAGGATAGTACCATTTTCATCCATCACTGGTGTGCCGCGGATCAGCCACCATTTATAGACACCATCAGCACGGCGCAGGCGACATTCGATGGAATAAGTCGTGCCATTTTTTGTCGCGTTTTGCCAGGCATTCCAGGCAAATTGCTGTTCATCAGGATGGAAAGGCGTCTTCCAACCATGACCATAACTTTCCTTCAAACTTTGCCCAGTATATTCTTCCCACTGATGATTGAAATATATGTTCCAGCCGTATGAGTCAGTGATCCACACAATCTGCGGCATAGACTCGGCAAGCAAGCGAAATTCGGTTTCGCTTTTTTTCAGGGCTTCTTCTGCATGTTTCTTATGGGTGATGTCAGTATTAAAACCATACCATGTTATACTTCCATCAGGCAATCTTTCAGGTGTCGACTTGGAGTATATCCATTGAATTTCCCTGCCCGGAATTTGCACCCTGAATTCACTGGTAAAATAAGACAGATGTTCTGCAGAATATTCAATGTCGCTGATCACTCTGGCTGAATCCCCGGGGTATATTACCCTGCCAATCGGAGCGAAGTCATCAATTACATCTTCCGGTGAACAACCAAAAATATCCTTAATACCTTCTGATGCTACAGGAACGTAATAGGTTCCGTCAGGTCTCCTGGTAAACTGAAAAATCAATCCGGGCGCATTTTCAGAAAGTTTTATAAATCGGGCATTCCATGTTCGCATTGCTTCTTCCGCCCATTTGCGCTCGGTGATGTCCCTGATTGCCCCATTAATATGAACAGGTTTGCCATCAGGATCAGAAATTAAACTAGCATTAATTGAAACATACTTCACATTACCTGTTTTGGTTTTAAGCATTAATTCATAATCCCTGAGTTCTCCGGTTATCTTTATCGCATTCAGCAGAATTTCCCTGTCATCAGGGTTATAGTAAAGGTTGGCAACAGGGAATCCGATTATTTCCTCTCTGTTAAATTCAGAGAAATACTTGATGGATGGACTTATTTCAAGAACAATCCCGTTAAGATCTGTCTGGAAAAAAACATCTTGTACATTTTCGAAAATAGTGCGGTACTTTTCTTCGCTCTTCTCAATGAACTGTTCGGCCTGTTTGCGTTCGGTTATGTTGATAAAGGCTTCGAGCATTGCTTTTTGCCCGTTAAAAATCATCCCGGTATGATAAATATCGAAGGTTTTACCACCCAGCACACCATTGGTTTCAATTGTTTCGGTTTCGCCAATGGTTATTCCGGAATGAAGAGGGCAGTCGGAACACTGTATTTTATCATCACGGTACAAATCCCAGCATTTTTTACCCAGTGAATCATCCCCAAAATGTTGTTTAAGTCTATCACTCAAAAAAAGAATATTCCCATGTTCATCCACGATATCCATTCCAAATGGAATGGTTTTTAGCAGCGATTGATCGAATTCATTCAATAAACGAATCGTCTCCTCTGCTGTCTTGCGTTTTTCCTGTTCGTTTTCAAGCTCTTGTGTCAGTTGTCTGACCTGTTCCTCAAGCCGTTCTTTTTCCAGGCGAACGTGATTTTCTGATTGTTTTAGCCTGATCATCGATGAAACCTGGGCTGTGAGTTCTGCTTCATCAATGGGTTTTGACAGGAATGCTTCAACACCCGTTTCCAGCGCTTTTGCGCGGGTTTTGCTATCGGTTTGGGTTGCAGTGATCATAATTATCGGAATCAGCTTCAGTTCATTGTCATCTTTCAGCCTCCGGCAGGTTTCTATGCCATCCATGACCGGCATAACGAGATCGAGCAGGATCACATCGGGACTTTCAATAATGGCCTTCTCAATGCCCTCCCTGCCCGAGAGCGCGGTAATAATCAGGGCATCGGAAAATGAGTTGGAGAATAGTGCAGACAGAACCACAAGATTATTGCTGTTATCATCGATGGCTAAGATTTTTATCATCACTTTACTTATTTCTTACATCAAATCTCCCAAAGGCCCCAGATTAATATTCAAATCCCTGTCGGTCAGGTTAAAGTGCTTTTTCAACTCTTCCATTTTCATCTCCAGTTTCATCAGGGTTTCACCAAGCCGTTCAATCTCATCATCCGTTAATGATCCGCCATCAACTCTTCGCATGGCCTGCTTTTCCACTAATTTCCTGATGAGTTCAACCAGGGTGAGCACCAGCTTTGCCAGCCCTGAATCTGCATTGTCGGGCGTGAGTTTGAGCCTGGATTCTTCAGCATTGGTTGTCAGATTTCCGATCTCCTCCGAAAGCCCATCAAATGATCCGGTGTTAAAAAGTATTTTATTTTCACTCATAGGTGCAGCCTCATTATTTTACAATGAAATCAACAAAATTATAGGGTGGCCATGGCCCGGTCAGGATAAAGTTTAACCCGGGAAATTTGTTTTGTAAATCACCCACTGCATGAATCAATTCATCTTTCAGCGCCTTATCAAGCAGGAAAACACCATCAATGATCGTAGTCGGCGTTACCATTTTTTTGATTTTACTGATCGTCTTCAAGCGGTCAAGTTGTCCTGTAATATCTTCAATGACTGAATCAATATAGGATACCAGTAATTCCTCCAGCCTGTGCTCTTTAAGTTTTTTATTCACCCAATTTCTTGATTCAGAATTTTTGATTTCAGGGGCAGGGGTGGCGGAGGGGAGAGGGGAGGCTTCTGATTTTTCCCTTAGTTCAGCCATTAATGTTTCTGAATCACAAAAGACCTTTAACCCGAACTCATATTTTCTTTCAACTTTTAAAAGGTTTTGCTGAATGTCATGATAATTTCTTTCCAGCATGTGAATGATCGCTTCGTTGGATTGCATTATGGATCCAAATCGCATGGGAAGCAATGTAAATTGTTGCGACAAGGTTTCGATCACCCCGGCATATTCAATGGCGGTCGATTTGCCGGCAATCTGGCTGGCCCTGCTCATGTCGCTCACTACAGCCGAAATCTGATTAAATAAAACAGCATATAAGTTAACACCAGCAATGCCTTGCATCCCAGATAAACTTGCAGCCAATTTTCCGTGATCTATTTTTTCTGAAACTAGGGCGTAAATCATCTGCTCCATGGTATAATTGAATTTTCTAATTGATTTAGGATCTCCCCATTATTTTTTCCCCGATGGATATTTCAACAGATCATATTTCACCCAATCGGCATAAATATCCTGTGCAATCTCAGTGGCTGACTGGTCCACATAGTTCGGGTCGGTTACCGTAATGTCACCGGTCCAGATGGCATCGTTCGAAGACCTGGTGTATAGACTTGCTTTCAGGTTTACCACAGAAGTAGTAGTCCAGTAGCCTCCGGTCGTTACGGTACTGCCTGCATCGAAGCCCGCTGCCCCTCCATAAAATCCGCCGCCGTATCCGCCCCAGGAACCTCCGCCCCAGTATCCGCCACCCCACGAACCGCCAAACCCGCCGGTTGTATAAGTGGTAGGGGGAACGTAGCTTTCTGATTTATCAGTACCTTTATAAATGAATACCAAAATAGCATCAGCGCCAAGACTGTCGCACTTCTTTTTAATGTCAGAAACCGGGTATTTGATATTTGGATTCAGGATATCAAGCGAACCAAGCGCCTTTAGCCCCTGGGTGTTAAAATAGGCATCCATCGACTGTTCAAATGGTTTCATGTATTCAAGCTTGTCGAACAGGGGCATTACCACAACTTTCGAAATCTTTGAATTGTCGGCCGGGTTCTTCCAACTGGTCAATGTGACCGGCGAACCGCACGAAGTGATTACAAAGGCAGCTACAACTGCCAAAAGGCTGAAATAAATTTTACTTGTTTTCATAATAATTTGGTTAGTAATGAGATGGGTTTAAAGATTGGTTGGTTTCGCTTTTCTTGGAGATCTGTCAGCTGATTCATTGGCTCCCCCCTGCGGGACATGTTCAAGCCAGCGGTTTCCTTCTTGCATGAGATCACGGATAATACCAAGATCAGAAAGATAGGGATAATCGTTAAATGGTTCTTTCTCATGTTTAGGTGCGCTTATCAGCTATGTTGGGCTACTTTCCTGCTATTGATTTCCCGGATTTTAACTGCTCCATGGTCTCAACCGAACTCAGCATCAGCTTTACGCCTAAATATACCAGGTCAACATCTGCTACAGAGATTACAATATCACCTGTAAGTATGACTCCTTTATTCAACACCCTGTCGAGTACTTCAAGGATGGTAATATCTTTACAGCGGTCGACAACGTTATCGTGCATCTGGTTTTTCTTTAATGGATATGAAGCTAAATGGAGGCCAAGGCCCGGTTGCCTCAATAATGAAACCGGAGTTTTCATCCTTTTTTCTCAGCGAGTCGAAGGTCCATTTAAAATCAGGCACTTTATCTTTACTCACAAGAAAGGTAGCATTGAGGATCATGATATCCTCCCGCCCGGTATATTCTTTCGGGAACAGGTTATTCAGGCTGGTCGATTCGCTCAGAGATTTAAATTCATCAAAATATTTCTGTCCGAAATCTTTGCAAATCCGGTCCATTTCATTATCGATCAGGTCGATTTTTTTTCTTCCCAACAGAAATGCTTTTCCCGGAGAACTTTCCATGATCTGTTTTTCCAGATCGGCTGCTTTTTCACTCAACTTGTCAATTTGATCGCACAGCGCCTTACGATCGCAATAAACTTTCACGGCCCATTCTTCCTTTCCCCGGATATGATGAAAATTTTCAGTCAGCGAAACGGAATAATCGGTGATGAATTTTTGTAAACCGGCTTTGGTATTAAAGATTGTGCCAAATTTAAACGGGATAACAGTGGTGTATTCCATAATCATGCCGATCACACTGATATGCTCCCGTGCGTTGGTTTCAACCCATTGAATATCGGATAAGTTCCTTTTGAAGTTATTTTCGGAGAATTCGTTTTCGGAGACATATTTCACCATCACGTAAAAATCATCGAACTTCAAAGATTTCAAGTCCTTTGACTTCACGTTTCGGGCAATCCCCAGCGGACTGTCTGAAATGCAGTAAACATATATCAGTTCGTTTTCCATTGATATTACTGGTCAGCGCTATCTGTTCCTTCAAAGGAGTTAAGCCGTTCGAAGGAGGTAATTTCAAGCTTTTCATCCATTTTAACCGAATAGAAAAGACGAACCTGTTTCGGGGGCAGGTTCATTGATTTTAAAAATGAATCGTCTTCATATACCTCTGCGATGGCATTCCAGTTTTCCAGTACTTTCTCAATTTTTATAACGGTTACGTCATAACACTTG
>CAIQUS010000041.1 GCA_903875045.1 uncultured Bacteroidales bacterium | reverse complement strand
GTTCAAGTCTTTCAACGGTGCTGAGTCTTTTGCAATCCTGCGATCGATTATTGACACTGCGATTAAAAATAATCTGAATCCTTTGCATTCTCTCTCCCAAATTAATGCCCTACATTTGTAGGGGGTGAATAGTTACAATAATTATCAAAACGATTTATCATGAAAAAAATACGCAAACCACTCATCTTTTCCCTGCTGATGCTCTGTTTCATGCTGGTTGCTCAAACCGGAATGACCCAGGCTCCTCCGCCCCCTCCGGCTGATAAAGGGACCAATACCAACAAAGCCCCGGGCGGCGGCGCCCCCATTGACGGCGGATTATTCTTTTCTCTGGCTATGGTGGCCGGCTTTGGCGCGTGGAAATTATTTAAAAGGAAAACCCTGCGATTTCCTGTTCACTGAGACTACTGAAGTAAGCATATCGAATCGAAACGTTAATATGATAAATATAATCACTAAAAATATAGAACTATGACAACAAAAATAACCAAAGCAATTTATGTAACAGTAATGATGCTGTTTTTTACCGGCAGCATGTTCGCCCAAAACCAAAACGTGGGCATCAACAACGATGGCTCAAGTCCGGCAGCCAGCGCCATGCTCGATGTAAGTTCAACCACCAAAGGGTTTCTTCCACCGCGCATGACTTACGTGCAAAAGAGCGCCATTGCCAGCCCTGCTGCGGGTTTGATCGTATGGTGCAGTAACTGTGGAACTTCCGGCGAATTGCAGATTTATAATGGGTCGGCCTGGAAAAGCCTCACCTCAGGCACTGCATCAGGCTTGCCCGGTGCGCCAACATTAGGCACTGCAACAGCGGGAATTTGGCAGGCACTGGTACCTTTTACAGCGCCTGCATCCGATGGCGGTTCAGCAATTACCTCATACACGGCTACTTCGAATCCTGGTAATATTACCGGAACTTTGACTCAGGCAGGAAGCGGAACCATAACAGTAACCGGGCTGACCAGTGGTACCGCTTACACATTTACCGTCACAGCTACCAATGCTACGGGCACAGGTGCGGCAAGCGCTGCCTCCAATTCAGTGACGCCAGTGGCAGGGGCTATCGGCGACAGTTACGGGGGAGGAATAATAGCTTATATTTTGCAATCAGGCGACCCGGGATATGTATCCGGTCAGACACACGGCTTAATAGCCCCAACTGTCGATCAGAGTACCGGAAGCGCTTGGGCCCTCTTTCCCGGTTATGACAATTTCGTACCAGGGGGGACAGGCACCGCCATCGGGACGGGCTTAGCAAACACTGACAAGATCATCGCCCAAAATGGCGCTGGCACCAGTTATGCTGCAGGTCTGGCACGATCCTACGCCGGCGGAGGCTATTCCGACTGGTTTTTGCCAAGCAAAGACGAATTGAACAAACTTTACCTAAACCGGGTAGCTATTGGCGGCTTTGGCACTGCCAGATATTGGAGTTCCTCCGAGCACTCTATGTTATACGGCTGGGCCCAGGACTTCCCCGGTGGCACCCCGGACTTTTGGAGTAAGTTCAGCGCATACCGTGTGCGGGCTGTTCGGGCTTTTTAGCCATTTAACCGCGAAGCAGTCGCTTTTTTTTGTGATGTTAAAGGCTTCACCTTGTCTGAAAAATGCACAAAGTGTGGGGATCAACGCCACCGGTGCAGCTCCAGACAACAGTGCAATGTTAGTTGTAAGTTCAACCACCCAAGGGTTTTTTCCACCGCGCATGACTTACGTGCAATTTCCCATTTCAATAGTTGTTGTTCAATTTGCGAGGCTTTTTGTGGAGATTCTCTCATGTTTTCAACGGTGAAGATTACATCACTTTTGATGTAGCGAAATTGAAGAATCCAGATAGTTTCGGCCACGGATACACAGCTTATGTAGGGTCTGCTGAGAAACTCAGGCCACCCATCTTGGTTTAACTTGCCGGGATTGCCATATCTCAGGCCTCAAAATAATTTGGTAGCATTTCCCGTCAACCCATCGGTATAATACCTTTTCTCGTAACCATGCTGAAAAACT
>CAIQUS010000040.1 GCA_903875045.1 uncultured Bacteroidales bacterium | reverse complement strand
TTTCGGAGAGGGCACTCCGATAAGTCTGCTAACAAATTATTTAACCTCAAAGGGCCGCAGAGTTTTTTCGCAGAGGGCCGCAAAGTTATAGTTAGCTGCGAGTTCCCTCTGCGGCTCTTTGCGGTTTCTTTGTGTTCTTTGCGGTTTAACAATTTTTTAAAATGGTGATTTGATGAATAAACGACTTTTCGGAGTGGACTCAATATTAGCCTGATGAGGTATATTTCAATTCCAGTGATCGGACCGGGCGTTTCATTGTTAAACTTGAATTTTTGATTTGCTGATTGAAGTTTACAGGATTACAAGGTTTTATTGGTTTTTACAGTGAATATTCCTGACCATCATCCCACAATTCAACATTGGTAAGCCCGGCCGCAACAAATTCCAGTTTCATTTTAGCCGGGTTTTCTGTGTGTATCGGAACGATCTTCTCAGGTTTGATCGCCCCAGCCAGCCCAATAAGCTCTTCTACCGGAGCATGACCGCTGGTGTGAGCATATATGAAATTAACAATCTTCTGATCTTTAAGCCTGTTAATTATCGGGGTACAATAGGTTGCATGCTCATTCCTGAGGTATCCCTTCCACTGTGAATAGACCAGGTTGATGGTACCTTTCGGCAGGATCTTATCGATCAATTTTTCATTCGGGCATCGCAGAAAATAAACGAATTTTTCCGGCTTGACGAATATTCCGCTGTGGGCTTCCTTTTCATTTACTTTGGTCACGAAATCTTCAAATTCTTCTTCGGATATCTTTTCAATTTGAGATTTCGGTTTATACAAAAGAATATTATGTGCATCGATTGTTGGCAACCGTTTAGACAATTTGCCGACAATATCCAGCACGAAAGCCATATAGACATCGATAATAAGCATTTTATGCGCCTTCCGACAAGCATTATATACAGAACAGAAGCGATCAATGTTCTGGGCAGAACTGACAACAAATGTTGAATTTTCCTGGTTGGCAACGATTTCTGTGATTTTCTGTTCAACCGCATCTTCATCAATGAAATCAGGGGTACCACGTTCAATCATGGTGCCCTCAATGAGCATAAGATCAATCCTGCGGGGTGGATTGTCAATCATCCTGTCATATAAAAACCCTTTTCGTCCGGTGGAACGGAAATCACCACTGTAGAATATTCTTTTACCATCAGCCTCAATCACAAATGCAAATGCCTCAGGACTCGAATGATCCACCAGATATGGGTAAACTTTGAAGGTGTCAAGAATATTTTCTTCCTCCCAGGGAGTTATCCGTTGGAAATTGCACTTCGGGGGTTCAACCCCCAGGAACCTTTTAGTAGCGTTGATCAGGTCTTCTGTAACCTGACCAATGTAAACGGGTACCTGCGGTCCAACACTCGCCATTAATCCGAAGTGATCCTGGTGGGGATGGGAGATCAGCAGGGCATCAACCTTGTTGTTCCTGTAAGATATATCGGGGTTGGTGGTGCTGAGTGGTGCTCCAAGGTCAATCCACAGGATTTTCCCGTTATCAGCGGTAAGTTCAACACAAGTGCCGCCTATTTCCTTGGTGCCACGGTAGATTTTAACTTTCATGATCAATTAATTTTATGCAACTTCACGTAGTATGTAACCTTTGTTTTGGGCATTTTATTCTTTCGGGGTAAGAATCCTCCCATCCAACTCCTTCCAATTCCTGATATGCTTTCCAACCTCACCCCAGAATGCCTTCGAATGATCCTTGTGCTTTATATGGCACAACTCATGAACGATGAGGTAATCAATCAGTGAATATGGCAATTTTATGGCTTCGGTGTTGATCACAATATGGTTGCGGGGGGTACAGCTGCCCCAGCGTTTGGTTAGCTTGCGGAAGTGGAGTAAACTATAGTGCAGTCCTGTCTTTTCAGCCCACATCTCAAATCTTGGGGTGAGTTTTTCAGCAGCTTTTTCACGGAAAAAGTGATCCAATGCCAAATGAATTTCTTCTTGCGTGTTCTTTCCGCTGGCGGTAATCTTAAACCTGGAATGGTTGAATTCAACCACGGCAGCCGAAATACTATCATTGAAATAGACCTCGGTGTAATATTTCTTCCCGAGATACTGAATTCTGGAACCAGTTAGGATATCACTTTCGTTCACAGATTCAACCAGGTTTAATTTGTCAAGTATCCATCTGGCTTTCTTTAGGATGAATTTGTCAGCCTGATCTTCGGGGATCAACGCTCCTTTGAGTATTACCCCATGATCCTTCTCCACCAAGATATAATGCGATTTCAGGCCGGTTCTTTCCTGGACCGAATACGTTATCACCTTGTCACCATATCGCACTTCAGGCATGCTGATTCTTTGCTATAAGTTCAACCAATTCCCTGGCTTTCTGCCGGGCATCTGAGCGTTCCATTTTTGACTGCAACACTTTGATGATCTTGTTTTCCATCTCTTTCCGCACCATTCCCTTATCTTCCCACCCGACAATGCTCATCTCACCTTCAATGGCTTGATAGATATTTCTGGTGGCTTCATCCGCCATATCCGCAAAGATGGTTTTCATGGTGTTGAATACCACGATCTGATCTTCCGACTCAAAACCCTTCTGCTTACCTTCTTTGTTTTCGTTGATAATGGTCTCCTGAATCTCAGCAAATGCTTCCAGTAGCGAGAGCTGGGAAATGCGATCTTCTTCCCGTGCTTTGATCAATTCTTCGAGCCGCTGTGCCAGTGGCTTAAAGAAATCAGGATTCCGGTCAATTCCCACCCTGATGATGTGCCTGAGGTTGTTGCGCATCTTCAGTTCTTTGGTGGCCGGGGATGCGTTCATGATCTCTTCCCTGAATTTCTCTCTATCCAGGATCGAAACGGGTTCCTGCAGCAAATTGTCAACCCCGCTGGCTTTTAAATGCTGGTCAACCATAAGCTGGAGCTTCAGACTTTCATCCCTGGTGATCTTCAGTTCTTCATCATCGGGATAGGCATTCCGTGCCCTGATCCTGATTTCGTTGAAGAGTTTGAAATCGGATTCATATTTTCCGGCTGCCACATTTGGTAAAACGATGGCAATGGATTTATTGAAATTCCTGAGAAGCTCTTTGAACTCATCCCTGAGGTTGGCAGGCTCAATGTATCGGATGGCTGCATCAATGAACGGATTCCGCTGATAAAGCCGGTCAATGCCAAGTGGTTTGAAAAAATTGACCAGTTTATGATGGTTCATCTCCAGCCGTGGCAACTCTTCGGACAGATTTTTCATGATATCCGATGGCTTCAGATCGCCTGAGAATATTTCGAGTGCCTGGATCAGAAATGCGGTGATCCCAAAATAATCAACGATGAACCCCGCTTTCTTACCTTCCCTGGAGCGGTTAACTCTTGCAATGGCCTGCAGCAGGCTGTGTTCCCTGAGTGGTTTATCCAGGTACAAACATGAAGCAACAGGTACATCATATCCCGTCAGGAGCATGTCTGACACGATCAAAATTGCGGTGTTGTCAAATCTCAATTTTCCTGATTTCTCTTTGTCGGCTTCATTCCCAAAGGGCAATTTGAAATTTTCGATGGCACTTTTGATCTCTTCACCCGGGGTTGCAGGAAGAGGCTTCTGATCCTGATGGGTCTTGTTGTAATCAATCATTTCGTAAACATCCCTGGCAATGAAATCAGATTTTGGTGAGCCCAGACTGATGACAACTTTGGTGCTCAGGTTATGAACCCCCTGTGATTTCAACCGTTCAAAGGTTTCTTTGTATTTCAACGCCATCGGCCTGCCATCACACACAATCAGGGCTTTATGGCCATCTGGTTGGATTTTATTGCAGTAATGATCAATGATGTGGCGGGAAATTACCTCAATTCTTTCCGTGGAAAGCTGGTATTTGTTCAGGGCATCATTCTTGAGCTTATCTTGTTTTTCTTCTGGCAGGTGTCCGAATTCAGCCTCAAATTGCAAATCCAGCTCTTCTTTCTTCACATCCAGTCTGGCGATCCCTTCATCATACAGCAGCTCAACGGTGGCTCCATCTGCAACCGATTCTTTGATGGTATAAACATCGATATACTGACCGCCATAGAATTCACCGAGTGTTGATTTTTCTTCCCTGGATATCGGGGTGCCCGTAAATGCCAGGAATTTAGCCCTGGGGAGTACGGTTCTCATGAATGCTGCCAGAAATCCGTAATGGCTCCGATGGGCTTCATCGACCATCACATACAGATTTTCCTTGGTGGAAAGTTCTTCCAGGTGCACCTCTTCCCGATTGATCTCCACCCATTTGCCATTTTCCAGCACTTTGGTGATTTTGGTCAGGATGCCTTCGTTGATAGTTTTTTCAATGAGCTGGTTGCGGGTCTCTTCCTGTTCGGTGAGGTCTGCCGAATCTGAGGATTCCCTGTCTGGTTCCTGAAATTTCTGAAGGGTGGTGGTAATAATTCCACCATAAGTGTTCCTGAGCAGTTTTTCCAGATGAACCACTGAAGATGCCTGATGGACGTTCTTTAGTCCGCAGTTGATGAAGGTGGTGGTAATCTGTCTGTCAAGATCGATCCTGTCGGTCATGATGATCACCGTGGGGTTTTTGAACCCGAATTCTTCCGCCTGAAGTTTTCGGGCAATGTATGCCATGGTCAGACTTTTTCCCGAACCCTGGGTGTGCCAGATCACCCCGCCCTGGTTGTGTTCCTGAAACTTCTTGATGGCTTTGTTGGTGGCCCTGATCTGCGGGTAACGTGGCAGTTTCTTGATGGTTCTGCCTTCATCCAGTTCATAGATCACAAAGTGACGGATCAGGTCAAGAAGGCTGTCTTTTTTGAAGAGATTGTAGATGAGAATATCCTGTTCGGCAGGGGTTTCCGATAACAGCGCCTCAAGATCAGCGGTATCTTTGGTTCGGTAAAATGAATAGTGAGGCTTTCCGGCACCGATGGCACCATACCTTCCGCCAACTTTGAAAATCGCTGCACAGATTTGATTGTACCAGCATAGTTTTTCAGAGTTCTGCTGGTAGTATCTGAGGTCTTCAAAGGCTTTATCAAATGCACTCAGGGAGTTAGGTGATTTACATTCGATTAAAGCAATGGGAATGCCATTTACGAAAACCGTGAGGTCGGGAATGGAATTCTGTAATCTTCCGTGGAACTTTAATTGGTTGACCACCAGAAAGTCATTGTTTTCCGGATTCTTATAATCAATGAATGAAACGGGTTTGTATTCTTCTTTCCCATTGATGTCCTGTTTTACTGAAAAACCGGCACCCCTGATGAGCTCCCAGGCCTTCTGGTTGGATTCCATCAATGAGGCTGAATAAATGTTCGTCAGCTCATTATATGCCTTCTGAACATTGTGATCGCTGATTTCCCATTCATCCGTCTTGTTGATTCGTTTGATGGCTTTGAGCAACCTGTCTTTCAGGATCACCTCCGTAATATCATCCCGCTCATCGGTGAGTTCGCCATCATAATACTGGTACCTGAGCTTTTTGAAAAGTTCAATGGCGGGGAGCTCGGAGTGGATGTATTCCGGGGTGGCGCTCATCTTGCGTGTTGTTCTATCATCGCTTTCAGCCCTGATAGTTTGTTCAAAGAGAATTCTGCAACTTTTCTACTTTCTATTTCAGGAAATATAGGTTTCAAATATCCTTTGCTTGCAGGAAAAATAGTGATAATGGGTGCTGCAGGATTGATTTCAAGAATGCCCAAATTGTGATTTCGCAGACATTGGGAGGCTGCTTTTTGTTTATCAGGTTTTGAACCGAGTTCATGAAGCGGGCAAAAAGCACAATCGGCCAGAACGATGCCTCTTTTTCTGAAATATCTGAGGACCTCAGCATCTGTCTCCAGGTCAAGCTCGTCCATCATCATCAATCTTAACCCGTCCGTGGTATAGTCGGTATCAAGATCATAGAAAAACCGATCGGCCGGAATGGATTCACAAAGAAGATATAGTTTAATTTTCCCAATCTCCTCGATGGCCTTGGCTCTTAACTTTTCCCACTTTTTGATTTTTAAATGTCGTCCTTCCTGGTCCCGCAAACTCAACGCCGGACAGCCATCACATTTCAGTTCGTTTATTTTCATGGTGAAAAAAATTAAGGGGTAATTGATGATATTGGTTATCTCTTTCGGTCAAGTTGAAATTTTATAAAATGATTATTCCAATTGGCAACGTAGTTGCCCAATCTTTGTAGTTCGTATGCCGGATCAGGACATCAAAGCAGCGTAGCTGCGAGATAACTCTATTGTTATGCCATCCAAATATAAATTGATCTGCCATCTTGTATAGATTTTATATTTCGACCGGCTCTGCAACCAATGTCACCCCTCCGGGGCTTTTGAATCTGAGGCTTTCCCATCTGGTCTAATCGGGTAGGAAGCGGCTCGCGCCGCTGTCCCCCCACACCACCGGGCATACTTGTTAGTACCACGGCGGTTTCTATTAGCTTTTACACCTTCATTCTTAGATATAACGACAGTAAGCCTTGTCGGGCAAACCAGTTC